>NZ_JAUBOX010000124.1:0-15006 GCF_036700445.1 Microcoleus sp. T3_B1 | reverse complement strand
CGTGGGGTCGGGCGGGTTTATAGAACCTATTTGCAAGCTTTAAGGCTGTTGGCGAACCCGCCCCTACGGCTAATTGAAAATGGTGCAAGATATCTGTTAAATGCGTTGGCGAATTTCCTTCTTTTTATGGTAGCCAAAAATCGGGAATGAAAGTTTTAGTCAAAGTGCGAGTCAACTGATTAATCTTTCTCCCGATTTGAATGTGCGGTTCGTCAGCTTCCACGGGAATAATTGCCGCTTTGTTTCCGATTCCGAAACGCGAAATTACCAAATTTGCCGCCTCCAAACCCGTAACATAAGCCTTTTCCTGCGACCAAGAACCGTGGCGGGTCACAACCCAATCGCCGCTCATCAATACATTATCATAACTTGTTACCGCAGGCAACAAATACTGATAGCTGCCAGGGGCAAAATGCGTCACAGCCCGCGACAGCCGAATCGCGCTGCTGTCTATTACTTTTGCCTCCCGAAAAGCGGGGATGCAAGTCGCTAAATCCCGCTGAACTAAGGAAACAATTTCCTCATCTTTTAGGGGAATTAATTGATTTGCGTGATAAAAGTCAGCTTCGACAACTGTTCCCGGTTCGTCGCGAAATTCGTCGTGCAAAGCATTCAAATCAAAAAACGTCCAACCTGTAGTTGAACTAAATCCAAAACAGGCATTAGAAGGCAGCGGAATGTCAATTTTTCGGTCAAACCACAGGCGAACAGCTAACACGTCCACTGCACCCAAATTCATCGCGTCCCGAAACTCTTGGCGGCTTTGCAAAGCTGGGCTACTGCTGATAATTTTTTGCATTCCCGTGACGCCAACTGCAAAAATAACTGCATCTGCCTCGAAGGTTTCTTCGCCGCAAACAACGCCTGTGGCTCGGTTGTTGCTGTCAACTGTTAAATCAGTAACTCGCTGCTTTGTCAATACTTTTGCACCTAGTTTTTCAATGCGCTCCACCCACGGGCGAAATATTTTTTCTCCGACTGTTCCGCGACACCAAACTACATCAAAATCCGGTTGGTGTGCTAATATGAAATAATAAAGCATTCCCAAAGCTGCGGCGGCAGAACATTGTTCTCCTGGTGCAAATAAACCTACTAATAACATAGGCTCAAAAGCATCGCGGTACAGTCTTGCAGAAACGCCAAACTGTTTGAAGAGTTCGCGGGCTGTGACGCGATCGTACCTGCGCCAAGCTTCGTCGGAATTGTCGAAATCTAGGACGGCGTAGAGTAAGGGTAAGGCGGAAAGCCGATCGACTAATGGCAGCCTTTTAAATCTGGTGTAAAGAAAGGTTCCTAACGGTGTGGGAAGTCGAGGTTCGTCCTGAAAAATCGGCGATTCTACTTCCAATCCTGCAGGTGAATACTGACAAGAACGAGTCCAAGGCGTGAAGGGAGCGAGTCCTAATTCCTTGACTAGGGAAAAGATGTTTTTGTAGGGATACCAGAAGCCATGAATGCCTGCTTCTACGGAACGCCCGCCGGCAGTTTTCCACCCTGCAACTAAGCCACCCGGATAAGGGCCTGCTTCTAGGAGGGTGACATCATAGCCTTGCTGGGCTAGGTGATAGGTGGCGCCTAAACCGGCCCATCCTGCACCGACGACGGCTATTTTTGGGGTTGACGATTTTGCTGACATTGCGTACCTCTTGATAATTTATTAATGATGACATAATTCATAAAATGCGGATTTGATATAAAATGTGTTGAATTATGTGCTAAATTTGGCTTGAGTGAATAATGGGTGTCAAAAACCGGCAGCAAACTAACCTGTTGCTGCTCTTATTTCCCGCTACCGCATGGCTGGTCGTTTTCTTCATTTTGCCCGTGCTAATTGTACTGTTGTACAGTTTCTTAGAACGCGGTACTTACGGCGGTGTTACTTGGATATTTACTCTCAGCAACTACCAGCGTTTGTTCAGTGGACTTTTCTTAGGAGTAATTGGGCGATCGCTCTGGCTGGCTTTTCTAACAACTGCCGCTTGCTTGTTAGTTGGCTATCCCCTAGCATTCTTCATCGCCACCCGTTCTCCTCGCTGGCGAAATGCTTTGCTTTTGCTGGTAATTATTCCATTTTGGACTAATTTTTTAGTGAGAACCTACGCCTGGATCATACTCTTGCGTAGCGAAGGAGTAGTTAACACAGCCTTGCAAAGCCTGCAAATTATTAGCGAACCGTTAAATTTGCTTTTTACGCCTTTCGCTGTGGCGATAGGTCTTATTTACGGCTATTTACCTTTCATGGTTCTGCCTTTATATTCTAGCATAGAACGCTTCAATTTTTCATTGGTAGAAGCCGCTCAAGATTTAGGGGCAAATGATATTCGCACTTTCTGGCGCGTATTTTTACCATTAACAACTCGCGGTATTGTTGCAGGATCGATTTTAGTTTTTGTTCCCGCAGTCGGCGCTTTCATCACACCGGATATATTGGGCGGATCTAAAACAGTTATGGTGGGAAATTTGATTCAAAATCAGTTTATGAAAGCCCGCGACTGGCCTTTTGGATCGGCGCTTTCTATGCTGTTGACGGTAATCATATTGATTCCGGTGTTAATTTACTTCCGCGTGTCTGACGAAACTCAATAGTAAGGTGCGAAATGGGCATCTTAAGCTGTTGGGCATCTAAATTGTATTTTTTGGGCGGGCGAGACGCCCAACCCCTACTCCCCACAAGACTTTTCTTAAATTTGACTCTACAATTTAAATGCACTTCAGCTTACTTGGATTTTAGCTAAAGAAATCCACCTACCAACTCAATTTGCTGCAATTGAGACAAAATATCGGCTTCCAAGTCTTTCAGACGTTTAGTTTCAGCTTGGATGTCAATTTCTCGCGATTGTTTTTGAGCGAGCAAACTATCTAACTCGGCTTTGCGAGAATTGATATCAGCATTCACGCGATCGCACACCTGTTCTTCGTAAGTCTCAAAACATTTCCTGACTGCTTCATAAATATATTGCGACTGTTCTTCAGCAATTTGTGGCAGATATTTGACAAACTCTGTCTTAGTCGCAGAAATGAACTGTTGGCGAACATACTCCGCTTGCAATGCTACAACACCTGTAACTACCAGAATTCCACCCAAAACAGAAAGAGTTAAAGAGGCAAAAACTACACCGATAATATTTAGCACCAGCGTCACCATGACACAAGCCAAGACACTCTGCCAAAACATATTGAAAGAATGGATACCTCTGTTGAGGTTGTCGGGAATCGAGGAAAACATATCTATTGCCACCTCAGCCCAAGTCGAGTTTTCTTCATGCTTGTAGCTATGCCCGACGGCGTAGAATCGATAGCCTAACAGCTTCTTATTCATAGCCTCTACTACTCGTTCATATTCAATTCGAGAATCGGCTGCTTTTTCCTCGAGTTCAGAGAAAGCAGAGGCTATCTTCTGTTTGGCAATGAATTCCCAAGCAGCGAGGCGATCGTTCATATATCGCTCGAAAGCACGTTTGAATGAGGTATAGAACATTGCCCGGTTGTTTTTGTCGAGAAATTGCATGAAATCTAAATCGGGCTGAGTGCTTAAAAAATCCTTTTCAAAGGTGTTCTCTAAATCCAGGATATAGGTACGGAAAGAATCGCCTATTTCTTGGGAAGTTCGCTCGCGAACAGTTCTAATTTCTTGCTGGAATTTATTACCAATTTCCGACAAGTTTGCGAAGTCCGACTGAATCGAATCAATTTTCTGTTTCAATTGATCGACAGTTTCATCTAACAAAGGAATGCGGCGGGAGATTGCTGCTTGAAAGCGATTGCAAGCTTGAAGGGCGATCGCTCTTGCTTGTTCCCGTTCAGCAGCAGCTCGTTCCCCAGTCAGAAAATGATTGAGAGCCGCCAGAAACTCGACAAAGCCAGTGCCTTCTAAAGTAGCTTCTGAGTTTTTCAAACGACTACGCAAGGCATTGAGAGCAGAAATCTCAAAAACTCGATCCTGATAAATATCCCGGCCCCGATCCTGACAATATTCACTCAGATTAGTCTGGAAAACTCGACGCAGTTTGTCCTCGGCTACTTGCAGTGCCTCAGTGTCTTCTGGATCGACAAGTCCCTCTCGAATTCTATCCCAAGAATTGACTATGAAGAAGATAGTTAAACCTCGGTCTTTCAGGTAATTCTGGAGATAGCGACGTTCCTCCAATGTGCAAGGTTGAGACGCACTCAACACAAAAAGTATGGCGTGACAGTTGTAGATATAGTCGAGAGTAAGCTGGTTTCGCGCTTCCGTATCATTCAGTCCCGGGCTGTCCACAAATTCGATACCTTTGGCTAGCAGCGGTAGCGGATGTTCTACCACCGCATGACTGATATCTGGAAAAGCTAGCTCTTTGCCCCGCTCTAGAATTTTTGCTTCTTCTGGATCAATTGTATAGCGCTGCTTAAACTGCTGAAAATCTATTTCCTCTGGTTGTTTGCTATCGTTATAGTAAATCGTCGCTTTCTCTGCTGTACCGTATTTCAGCACTGTTAACAAAGCAGTACAGGGAGTGACATCACTGGGCAGTAAATTCTGCCCTAGCAAAGCATTGAGAAATGTACTTTTTCCCCGCTTCATATCCCCTAATACTAAAAACCGAAAGACTCCTTGGCGCAAATTTTCACTTTGCTGGATGAGACGTTCAATCTCTTTAGAGAGTCCTAGTTTTCCCGATGTATTTTCTGCTTGTGATTCAGCTAGGGTGAGATTTTGGGCGAGATCCTCCAACAAAGCTGCTATCTCGTTGCGAACTCTGACAAGGCGATCCAAGCTATGGAGCCAACCAGCCGCTTTTTCTTGACTGCTCATGGGTCTTCCCTCGAGTAAGGTCTAATTCGATCTTATCACCTTGACAGATCTAAATTTAGGGTAAGATGCGCTAATGACTAATGACTAATGACTAATGACTAAAACAAAACTAGATTTACTCGTGCGGGCGATCGGCAAAAAGTGGCTTTGGGTACAAGCTGTACTAGCATTTGCCTTTCTTTACTTGCCAATTCTCATCTTAATTATTTACTCCTTTAACGCCTCTAGATTCAATGCCGTTTGGCGTGGCTTTACCCTCGATTGGTACCGCAGTTTGTTTAGCAATGCAGGCGCGACGATTGCTACGAGTAGCAGCGCCGGAATCTTGACTGCACTCAACAACAGCTTGCTAATTGCAGCTATTTCGACTGTGTTAGCGACAATTTTTGGTACAATGCTCGCGTTAGCACTGGAACGCTTTTATTTTCCGGGGCGCAAAGCAGTAGAAGCTTTACTGTTTTTGCCTATTATTATGCCCGAAATTACGATCGGCATTTCGCTGCTAGTTTTCTTTACCCTAGTATTTCGGATCGTAGAAAATCTCACGGGAATTCGCCTCAATCTCGGCTTACCTACCGTAATTATCGGTCACATTGTCTTTAATATTTCCTTTGTGACTATTACTGTCAGGGCGCGTTTGGCGGAACTAGATCCTCAATTAGAACAAGCAGCTTTTGACTTAGGCGCTAACGAATGGCGGGCGTTTTGGCGCATCACTCTCCCTCTGATTTGGCCCGCAATTTTCAGCGCTGCACTGCTGGCTTTTACTCTGTCCCTGGACGATTTTGTCGTGACATTTTTTACCACAGGTGTCGGTTCCATGACGCTGCCATTATTTGTTTATGGCATGATAAAATTTGCAGTTACGCCAGCGATTAATGCCATTTCAACTTTGATGTTGTTGGCTTCCTTGTTGCTGGTTGTATCATCGTTAAAAGTTCAGAAAAGTTAAAAAAATTGCTTTCTGTGTCATAATTATTGTCGTCTGCAACTAACACAACCTATGAAACGCCTGCTGACTTTCCTACTTTTGTTTGTGATGAGCGCAACGGTGGCTTTCGGCTGTAGCCCCACAGGTGGCAACCAACAAGTGCTCAGCATTTACAATTATGCCAGTTATATAGCCCCAGAAGCGATCGCCCAATTCGAGAAAGAGAACAATGTTAAAATTCAATACGACACTTTCGAGAACAGCGACGCACTCTATGCCAAACTCAAACAGGGAAACCCCGGTTACGACTTAATATTTCCCGCCGATTACATGGTGAAAATCATGATCGCAGAAAATCTAATTGAGCCGCTGAATTTAAACAATATTCCCAACCAAAAGAACCTAGAACCTAAGTTTATCAATCAAGCTTTTGACCCTGGTAATAAATATTCCTTGCCCTACCAGTGGGGAACGATGGGAATTGGCTACAACGCGAAAATAATCCAGGGAGAAATTAACAGTTGGGCGGCGATGTTCGACCCAAAATATACCGGAAAAGTCGCGTGGCAAGACGATGCCCGATACACATTTGCAGGAGTTTTAATGTATTTAGGATTTGATCCAAATACCACCAATCCCGAAGAAATTAACAAAGCCCGCGATTTGCTGATTAAAAGTAAAAATATCATTGCAGCTTTTGTCCCCGACACCGGGCAAAATATGCTAGATCAAGGAGAAGTAAATTTGACAATGGAATGGAGTGGCGATATTTTCCAAGTGATGACAGAGAATCCTAATATCCGTTACGCTATTCCCAAAGAAGGAACAATCATTTTTTCTGACAACATGGCAATTCCCAAAGGTGCGCCCCAGAAAGAGTTAGCGGAAAAATTTATTAACTTTATTTTGCAGCCAGAAGTCGGCGCCCAAATTTCCAATTTTACCCACTTCGGATCGCCCAACAAAGCAGCAATTGATCAAGGTTTAATCGACCCGAAAGATTTTAAAAATCCTCAAATTTACCCGTCGGCTGAGGTGTTTGCCAAAATGAAATTATTACAGGATGTCGGGAAAGCAACTGCATTGTACGATCGAGCTTGGACGGAAGTTAAAGCCGGGGCCGGAAAGTAGATATAACACAGGTTTGTGCCGGGGCGGGTTTACTTAAATTTTAAGTTTGCATTGGAGTTGCACCATCGTCAAGAACGGGCAAGATGCCCGTTCCACAAAACTTAATTTTATTGTGGAACGGGCATCTTGCCCGTTCCTAAACAATTAATTGAGAATGGTGCAAGATATCAGGACTCGATCTCAGATTTTTATTACTCACACATACTAACACAATGCACTCTGTCGAGGTTTTAGAAGTTTCCAAAGTATTTAAAAGTGTCCGCAGTCAAGATTTCCTGGCTGTAGATAACATCAACCTGCAAATTTACGATCGAGAATTCTTTTCTTTACTCGGCCCTTCCGGCTGCGGCAAAACTACAACTTTGCGAATGATAGCGGGTTTTGAAATTCCCACAGCGGGCGAAATTTACATTCACGGCCAACCGATGCAAAATCGCCCACCGTTTCACCGCCCAGTAAATACGGTATTTCAAAATTATGCTTTATTTCCGCACATGACAGTAGCACAAAATGCCGCTTTTGGGTTAGAAATGGAGAATTTGCCTCAGAAAACAATTCGCGATCGCGTTGCTGAAGCCTTAGCATTAGTACAGTTAACCGAGGTAGGAAAACGCTATCCCCGCCAACTGTCAGGGGGACAGCAGCAGCGAGTAGCACTAGCAAGAGCATTAGTCAAACAGCCGTCTGTTTTGCTGTTGGATGAACCTTTAGGAGCGCTGGATTTAAAATTGCGTAAAGAGATGCAATTAGAATTAAAAAAAATGCAGCGAAAATTGGGAATTACGTTTATTTATGTAACTCACGATCAGGAAGAAGCACTAACGATGTCGGACAGAATTGCAGTGATGGATGGAGGAAAACTGCAACAAGTCGGGACGCCTGTTGACATTTATGAATATCCTAAAACGCGGTTTGTTGCTGATTTTATTGGCGACAGCAATTTTTTAAGTGGTCGAGTAGTAGAAAAGCAAAACGGTAAAATAATCGTGTTGGTTGACCAGGAGTTGCCCGTGTTAGTTGCAACAACCGAAGATATCCCCCCTGGGAAATTTGTTACCCTGGTGTTGCGGCCAGAAAAAGCTGCTATTTATCCGGCTAATTATGATGCTGAAAATAGCTGGCCCGCAATAGTAGAAGAGGCTATTTATATTGGCACTGATACGCGCTATACGGTGCGGTTGACTGCTAAAAGTTCGATCGCCCTTCGCCGACAAAACTTGCACAGAGATGACTTGCAGCGACACCAAGTCGGCGACAGCGTTCGAGTGGCAGTGCCGCCGGAAAGTATCTGCATTTGTTGACACTCAAGCGGGCTGAAGCCACGCTCGATTCTGCGGACAGAGTAAGATTAGGTAGTGTCAAAAGTCTAACTATCGCTACCGTCGTCAAGCACCGTCTAATATTATGTCCGGTCGATTCCCTCCGCTTCGCTTCGCCCGAAATCAGGTAGGGGCGGGTTCACCAACAATACCTGCCAATAATTGACAATCTCAAAAACCCGCCCCTGCCGGGATATTATGGTCAATCGATCGGACATGATATAACCAGTAAAGCTAAGGATCGTCAATTAAATAATTTCCCTTTTTTCTTGTGGGATGGGCGTCCCGCCCGCCCAGAAAGGACGGGCGGGACGCCCATCCCACAACAAACAGGAAAAGTGGATTTTATTTAATTCTCATTCCTAAGTCCAAGCGACGTGAGAATGGAAGACTTAGTTGAGATTGTGGAAGATTGAGGAGCAGATTGAAGATGTACATCCTTCCCGGTAAAAAATAATCTACTTCTTCTTTCTGCTTCCTCCTTCTTCCTTCGCGTCTTCGCGGTTCAATAATATAGACAGTATGGGTACTAAACTCGCGTTTGACTTTGCAAAATTTCCTCCAACAGTCGCTCTTGACTTTTCGCAGGTTCCTTGCAAGTTAAACACTCGCAAACTAACCCGATAATACCTTCAGGCAAATCAGCTTCAATCTGACAGACAGCAGTCGGATAATATTGCGAAATCAACCCCGAAATCTGGTCAGGTGACGTGCGAATCAGGGTAGAATGCTGATACCAGTCGATCGCCGAAAGTAGACTCGGACAAGCTTGCGGAGCATCTTGTACAATACTGCTGAAAGCTTGCAAACCTTGCTGCGCGCGATCGAGATATTCTAAATTAGGGCCCAACAGCGCGAGGCGAACCAAAGAGGCGATCGCAATTCCATTTGCCGCCGGAGTTGCATTGTCTATATAGCTGCGTTCCCGCACCAACAAATCTCCGCTAGCATCCTTAGCAGTATTGTAATATCCTCCCAATTCCACGCTCCACAAAAACTCATCAAACTCTTCTTGCACCTGCACAGCTTTCTCCAACCAAAAGTGAGAATTCGGCAACTGTTTTGCCTCTTCCCCGTTGCTTAAAGTCAAACTCGCTTGATGCAAATCCAACAAAGCTTTCACAAACAAAGCATAATCTTCCGACTGCGCGGTAACAGCAGATTGTCCGTCATAATTCAACCGCTGAAACCGCCCATCCGTCCACTGATTGTCTAAAATAAAATTAGCCGCTTTCACAGCTAATTCCAGATATTCCAAATTTCCAAAAACAGCCGCAGCGCGGGCTAAACCCGAAATCATTAAGCTATTCCAAGCCGCAATCATTTTCGTGTCAGTAACTGCGGGAATTCTACCCGGCCAAGTGTCGTTTTTAGCTTCTTGATTGTTGCGGGCTGGCGGAAAGGTTTTTACAGTATCGGGATTGCCACCGTAACGCACCGCAAAGAGTTTAGCCAAAGCCGTTTCTATCGTGTCGCTCAGTTTTCCCGGATGGCGGCGCTGCAATACATTCTTGCCTTCAAAATTGCCGTTGCGACTAACAGTAAACTGTGCTTTTATTTCTGCCAATTCCTCAGCAGTTAATAGTTGTTCCAGTTCGGCATAAGTCCAGACATAAAATGCTCCTTCTTCCGGTTCAACTTCTTCAGAAGTGTTAAAGCTGTCCGCATCCTGTGCAGCATAAAAATAGCCTGTTGGCGCAATCATTTCTCGCTTCAACCATTCTACTGTCCCCGCGATCGCAGTTTCAAAAGCCGGTTCTTGTATTCCCGCGCTCCACAAATTTGCTAAATACTCAACAATTTGACCGTTGTCGTAGAGCATTTTTTCAAAGTGTGGCACAGTCCAAGTCGCATCAACCGTGTAGCGGTGAAATCCGCCTCCTACGTGGTCGTAAATGCCGCCCAATGCTAAGTCTAATCCGCGCTGAGTGCAGACTTGTTTGCTGTCGTATTTTGATTCAAAATTAAATCGCGTTCCCCGCAGTGCTAGCTCAGCATAAGGTATCATCGGAAAACTGGGGCCGGGGTTGCTGCCCGCAACAATTCCCGTGTTGAGTTCTAAGCCTTTTTGGAAGAGTTCGCGATTTAATTCGGCGGTCACTCCTGACAGCGCTGCCGTCTGTTGGAGGTTGCCTAAAATCTCTGCTTTGAAGGCTTCTACTTTGCCTTTTTCTGTGTCGTAAAAGCGGCGAATTGCTTGCAAAACTTCTAAAAATCCCGGCCGTCCGTAGCGCGGTTCTACGGGGAAATAAGTGCCTCCGTAGAAGGGAACTCGCTCGTCTGGAGTGAGAAAAACGTTGAGCGGCCAACCGCCTTGACCGGTCATCATTTGCAAGGTTTGCATATAAATGCTGTCGATATCCGGGCGTTCTTCGCGATCGACTTTTATCGGTATAAAATGCGAATTCATGTATTGGGCGATCGCGCGATCGGAAAATGCTTCCCCTTCCATCACCGTACACCAGTGGCAGCTAGAGTAGCCAATTGACAGGAAAATCGGTTTATTTTCGCTTCGGGCCGCTTCTAGGGCTTCGTCGCACCAGGGCCACCAGTCGATCGGATTTTCGGCGTGTTTCCGCAGGTAAAGGCTTTGGGATTGAGCAAGACGGTTGACCATAATCAAATCCACTTTAACTCGTGCTGAGTAAGCTTGTCAGTTCTATAGCAGTTTAGCGCGAGATGTTTTAGTTGAGTTGCTGATAATTATGTTTTAATATTAAGGCTGATTATCTCGATCTAATATGAGCTTATCATCTCGGAGAACCTTCAATCAACAGCTAGGACAATTTTTGCTGAGTGCTGCTGTTCCTCCTGCTGTTATCAAACTGAGCCAAACTGAATCCTCGGAGCAAGCTTTATTAGAAACTAATCTTAACAATTTCCTGGCTAAAGCAGACCCAGAAATAGAATTATTAGTCCCGACCTTTTTAGGTAACGACAAGCGTCGGTTCTACGGCAGAGGTGTTCCGAAAAGTTTGAAGTTAATCGACAAATTTGAGCTAGGAAGCGGACGGACTTTTCTGGGAAGGCGGTCTGTAGTTTGGAGTGGCGCGGGTTGGACTGGACAGCCAACCATTACCAGAGACCGGGGGAAAACTTATTTAATTATAGGTGCTTATGACCACAATTTGCGAAAAATAGATCTTGCTACCAATAAAGAAGTTTGGCGCTATAAGTTTGATGATATAATCAAAGGCTCCTCAACGATTTATATCGATGAAAAAGCTAGCGCCGAAAACAAAATTGTGATTTTGCAAGGCAGCCGCAGTGGCGGGGGTGGCAAAAGTGTCGTGCCGAGTTTCAGGGCAATATCTTTTAGAACTGGCAAGGAACTTTGGAAATTGGACATCAGGAGAACGCCCAGCTACAGCCGCGATAATGACAGCAGCGCTTTGGACCTCGGCGGCGGCGTTTTGTTCAATGCGGGGGAAAATGCGATCGGCTATTTTCTCGATAGTTCCACAAGCAGTGCAAAAATCAAACAAGGCATCAAGCAGCCAAATATCTTGTCGGAATTACAGCTTTATGCAGCAGCAGATATCAGCAAGCACCGCGGCAACTTGGTAGCGGAGTCATCGCCATCACGGCTCAAAGATAGAATATTTATAGCTGCTGGTTCCGGTCATATTTACGGTATTAGCATTGAAACTAAAAAGATAGTTTGGGATTTCTATACTGGTTCAGATTTGGATGGAAGTGCAGTAATTTCTAAATCAGGAAAACTCTTTTGTGCCATTGAAAAACAATACATTCAGGGCAACGGCGGAGTGCTGAAGCTGAATCCAAACAAGGAACCGAATGCCAGCGTCGAATGGTTTTTGCCTACCGGAAATCGCCGCCTTTCTAGCTGGGAAGGCGGGATAATTGGCTCGGTGGCGTTGAATGACGAGTACAATTCAGGGGAGTTTCCGGCGCTGTTTGCCACAAATGCGATCGACGGCAATTTGTACATCGGTTCCCAAGATATGATGACAGGTAAAAAAACTTCTGTCCCTTGGCGAAACCAGTCTTACGATACTCCGGTAATAGTATTTAAAAAAGCGATTGGTTCTTCAATTTCAACTCCGATTTTTACCGATGGCAATAAACTGATCAGTGCGGGATACAACGGTGTTTATTTGTTCAATTTGAATTGGGAACGAGCGAAGTCGGGGGATCAGAATGCTTTGAGAAATGCTAAAGGGGAGTTTTACCGTTTGAAAGTAATAGAATCGGGGAGATTTAAGCCGGGTTTGTCCTTTGAGGCGACGCCTGTAGTTTGGGACGGAATTGTGAGGATTTGCGCGAGGGATGGCTGGATGTATACTTTGGGTTAGTTATTGGTATTTTGTACTTCTATCGGGAACAGGCAAGATGCCTGTTCCACAATAACTAGACTCTTTTGTGGAACAGGCATCTTGCCTGTTCCTAAAAGGGTGTTGAAATCCGCGGTGGGCTTGGGATTGTCGCTGAATGCTGAGAATGTCGATCGAACTGAAGGAGAAGACTACGAACAAGCGTTTGGGCGGCGGTTCAAGAAACAGGTGAGACAGTGAAAAGCGCTTTTTATCGATATAAAGTGCGAATTCATGTATTGGACGATCGCCCGATCGCAAAATGTTTCCCCTTCCCTCACCCTACACCAGCGGCAGCTAGAGTAGCGAATTGAAAAAAAATCGGTTTATTTTCCCTCCGGGCCCTCTCTCAGGCTTCGTCGCACCAGGCCCACCAGTCGATCGAATTTTCGGCGTGTTTTCGCTTTTGCTGGCTAAGCTTGTCATATTATGTCCGATCGATTACCCCTAATACCGTAGGGGCGGGTTCACAAACCATACCTGCCAATAATTGACAACCTCAAAAACCCGCCCCTTGTATCTTAAAAGAGTGAGACGGTAGGGGGCAGGGCCGTTTCATTCTCTTGTAGGGGCAATCCCCCCGTGGTTGCCCCAATCCCGTGACTGCCCCAATCCCGTGGCTGCCCCAATCCTGTGCTTGCCCCAATCCCGTGGCTGCCCCAATCCCACCAAATGCCTAACAAATCCTGGATGGGTGGGGTAGGCATTCTTGGCACAACCCGTACAAAAAGCTGGTTTTCCCTAGGGGCAATCCGACCCCTACTCCCCGTGGTTGCCCCGAAACAGCCCTGACGGTAGAGGCGTTCCGAAAACTATGTCCCTGAAAGTCGAGTCGTCCCTTTAGTCGGCCAAAGTTCCGGCGTCACAGATAATAACGAGCACCGAAACCATTGGTCTCTAAATTGAGATGTTGCACCATGATCGATAAGCCTGTTTTGGGCGGAATCTCCTGCCCAACCCCCACTCCCCACAAGAAAACTCATTCTTTGTGGAACGGGCCCCAGAGCCGGTTCTTGGTAATGGTGCAACATATAAGTCTAAAAGGCGCTGGTTGCTGAATCCGAAAGCGAGAATCGACGCACCGAATATGATCCAAGATTTTGTCCTGAGTTATAGCCCACATTCCGCAGCTTCCACTGTCACCATCGCTTTTTACCTATTTTTACCCACCAATCAAGCTCTCACTTAAACTTCTCTACCGTACATTCACGGATAAAAAACTTTTTAAGGGCATAATTTACAGCTTGAAAATAGTTTTATCAGTAATTATGCTGTGTTACACCCCAGTTTAGGAATCTGAGTTATAGCTTTTTGAAAGACAGAACATTCAGGACTCAAATCCGGGTAGCAGCACCCCTATTATTTGATGCACGCCATAGGAAATAGCGAGCTAGAAGCCATCAATTTAGGCATTTTGCCTAAATCAAATCAGCTTATTCTCAATCTTCATCGAATCTTTATCAAAACTACTTGCATTAACTTGTGCTTTGCTTTAGATTGAATATGTGAAGGGAAAAAACCTACTTGCAGTCAACTTAAAAATAAAGGTGTTAACCATGAAATCCCAATTAAACTTAGTCAAATCTATTTTAGCTGTTGCCGGTATCGCCGCTGTTAGTGCAGTCTCTGCAGCACCGGCTTCCGCCATCGGCTTGGCACCTGCCTCTGCCTTCAGCTTTGCTAATATCGTGGGTGGGGATACGCCAGGAGATGCCTATGCAAATAGCTTTTCATTTGACGTAATTGACCAGGGTTCATCAGTTCTTTTTAATATCTTCAACTCTGGAAATGCCACAGCCTCTGAGATGTTTATCAGTAAAGTTTTCTTTGATGATAATAACTTTCTGTCGGGTGTGGCTAACATTTATAACAATAGTAACGTAGCTTTTACTGGGGGTGCTAGTAACGATCAGTTGCCTCAAGGTGGTAATGGCTTCACCACAGACTATGCCTTCTCACGTAACACTGGTGCTGGTAATAGATGGGGTATCCAAGGTGGCGAAATGTTGGGATTGAGCTTTACTGGAAATTATGCTAACGTAGTTTCCGCGTTGACTAACGGTTCCTTAAAATTAGGTTTGCACGTTCAAGCCTTACCAGGTGGTGCAAGCGATTCTTACATCAGCAGCACTAGCAACACTGAAGCTACTCCTGAACCTTTAACAATGCTTGCTGCTGGAGCCGCTGTTGGCTTTGGTGCTATGTTCAAAAAGCAACGCGCTCAAGCTCAAAAAGGTGAATAGGCGATCGTTTGAACTGGTTTTCGATTCTGGCTTGATGCCAAACTGATTATTTTATGTTCGGGCTAAAAACCTGGTTTCTTGGTGAAACCAGGTTTCTTAGTATCTGATAGCGCGCCACCGTGAACACCCCAGACTTGGAAGCAGCTTTCAAGAGAGCATCTCATATTTGTAAAAACACTTGGCTCTCCTGAACTTGTGGTTATAATTTTATCTAATCAGAAAAGCAAGCTAATACACGATTTCTGAAATTATTAAA
>NZ_JAUBOX010000123.1:0-15156 GCF_036700445.1 Microcoleus sp. T3_B1 | reverse complement strand
CTGGTGGCTGTGGGCTTTTTCATTCCTTTATTTTACCAGATGCCGCCACTTAAGTTTTTTTGACCTGAATCCTTACCAGAAATGAAACTAAAGTTAATACCGAAATCAAGAGTGCAGGACGTTTTATTATAGCGACCAATGTTTTAGATTCGCGCGTACTCAGTAACGATGAAATGCTCAGGGAGTATAAAGCCCAGCAATCATGTGAGAGGGGATTTGGTTTTCTGAAAGACCCTTTGTTTTTTGCCGATAGTATATTTCTCAAAAGTCCAGAGAGAATAGAATCATTAGGGATGATTATGGGTTTATGTTTGCTGGTATACACCCTAGCTCAACGGCAAATACGAGCGGCTTTAAAAGCGTCTCAATCAAAGATTAAAAATCAGTTAGGTAAACCAACTGATCGCCCGACACTAAGGTGGATATTTCAATGCTTCCAGTCTATTCATTTAGTTCGATTAGAGCGAGAAACGCGGGTTTCTAATTGGAGTCAACAGCGAGAGTTTCTCCTAAATTTATTACCAGAAGATTGTCTTTATTACTATAAATTTATTACTTAACTATTGCTATATTACTGCTATTATATTACCTCAAATAAGGCGCTATTCGCTTTTATTAATAGCGCTCTGTTAAGATGGCAAAAATCTCGTTTCCTCACTTCTATTTATTAAGCTAATTTATTAATTATGTATTTAATATCTTGATTCATTTATCTAATGCCAACCTAAATGCCTCTCTTGCTTATTGCTGCTTGTTGAGAATAGGTTTTGATGCCGTTTTTGATCATTCATCGCTGCTTGAATCTCTTTTTTGAGGGAAGATGTCTCTTTTTATGCAAGCTTTGCTTTTTTCTCTCCGTAATTTCCGATTGTGACAGTTGAGGGTGCGGAATGTGGGTTCTAACTTGTTACCAATGCCCCAGCATAGAAGTGAAGAAAAAGGAGTGTCAGAAAGCGTATGTGACAGTTGAGGGTGCCGAATGTGGGTTCCAGAGCCAAATGATGTGCCAAAGAAAGGTAGAATTTGAGACCTCTGCCAAGAACATGGACGCAAAACAGAGGCGGTTTCAATCCATGAGGTTGAATTGACACCAGTGAAGATTGAAGCGCTGATAACCTTTCTTGGTTGAGGAAATTGGTCTAATGCTCTACTTCCGTTGTCGATTTCTTAGGTTCAGAGCTATGGTCTTCTGAAACATCCTGTAGAGCCTCATCTATGCAAGCTCTCAATTTTTCACCAAGAACCCGAACGCAAGGTTCTGTCAGCAGGGTTAAGTGAAGGCCGGGAACATCGCGGATTTCCAGTCCGCCAGCCACCAAGGAACCCCAACCGAATAGATGGTCATAATAAACTCTTGTCGGTTGGTGTCTAGTGCGGAAGAGGGTTGCCTGACCTGGATAGACTTGTGGTACATAATCTCTGATGGCTTGACTGAAAGCCTCTGTTATCAGCGCATAGGGGTGGGAATCTTCTGTTGAGGGGCGTCTCATCCACAGATTAAAGGTTTTGGCAATCTTACGGGTAATCCTGCTATGCAACCACACCGCTCTTTCTTTGATGTAGGGAAGTTTGTCTTCGGGTCTGAGTCGTAACAGGTTGAGGAAGTTGACGTAAAGTGTCCGACCTGGTGGAAGTTCGTGGACTAATGATTGGGGACTGTAGGCATCAAGCAAGGCCAATACCGCTACCTTCTGACCTCCTGCAACTAGCTGCTGGGCGATCTCGAAAGCTACCATGCCTGCACCAGAGTGACCGGCTAAGAGATAGGAACCTTGGGGCTGGAAGGCGCGTATTTCTCTAAGGTAGTGAGCGGCCATGTCTTCAACCCGCTTGTAGGGAGCTTGTTTGCCATCCAGACCTACAGCTTGCAAGCCGTAAACGGGTTGCTCCTGACCCAGGTAATGTGCCAAATCTCGGTAGCAGAGGACGTTGCCCCCGACGGGATGTATGCAGAACAAAGGCGGTTTAGAACCTCCGGGTTGAATTGCCACCAGCGTTTGCCAAGGTACCGACCATCCTTTCTGGCGGAGAATGTTGGCTAGTTCTTCAATGTTTGGTGCTTGGAAGAGGGTAGCGAGAGGGAGATTTTTCCCGAAGGTTTTCTCGATTTGTGCGAACAGGCGCACGGCTAGAAGGGAGTGTCCTCCCAAATCAAAGAAATTGTCCTTCACGCCGATCGGCTTTTTGCCTAAAACGTTTTCCCAAATTTTTGTTAGTTGGATTTCCAAATCATCGCTGGGAGGCACAAAGGTACTTGCTGGCTCTTGCTTGAGTCGATCGGGTGCGGGCAGGGCGCGGCGGTCTATTTTTCCGTTGGGGGTTAGGGGTAAGGCGTCCGGGAAAACAAAAGCGCTCGGCACCATGTAGTCGGGCAGTTTTTGTTTGAGGAAGCGCCGCAGTTCGTCGGTAGTGGGTTTCTGCTGTTGGTCTGCAACAATGTAGGCTACTAAACGTTTGTCGCTGTCTGTGTCAATCCTTGCTATCACCGCACACTGCCGCACAGCGGGATATTGGGATAGAGTTGACTCAATTTCCCCCAGTTCGATGCGGAAACCGCGGATTTTGACTTGATTGTCGATCCGACCGAGAAATTCGATATTGCCGTCGGGCAGATAATGAGCTAAGTCGCCAGTTTTATAGAGGCGTTCTGGATTTAAAGATTGCTCTTCTTTTGCTCCCTTGCTTCTTGGGAAGGGGTTAGGAATGAATTTCTCTTCGGTCAAGTCTGGGCGGTTGAGGTAGCCTCGGGCTAAGCCGTCGCCGCCGATGTACAACTCGCCGGGAACTCCGATGGGAACCGGCTGTAGGTAGCTATCCAATAGATAAACCTGCGTATTGGTAATGGGGCGTCCGATGGGGACGGAGTTACCGAGTTGGTCAGGCTCTGTTATTGGGTAGCAGCAGGTGAAGGTCGTGTTCTCGGTTGGACCATAACCGTTGATTAGCTTACAGTCTCCTATTTTTTGGAGAAATTTCTGGACATGAGGAACAGATAAAACATCACCACCCGCCAATAGTTGACGCAAGGGCTTTAAATCCTCCAGTCGCTCATCCACCATTAGGTGAAACAGACCCGCTGTGAGCCACAGAGTTGTGATTTGGTATTGCTGGATAACTTGTCCCAACTCTTCCAAAGATGGCGTATGGGGGGGAAATATCACCAGCCGTGCACCGTTAAGTAGGCTGCCCCAAATTTCCAACGTTGAGGCGTCGAAGGAAATGGGAGCTAGCTGTAGGAAGACTTCTTCTGCTGCTAGGTTGGCATAGTTGGCTTCTTTGACTAACCGCACTACACCTCGATGGATGACGCTAACACCTTTGGGTCTGCCTGTAGACCCGGAGGTATACATTACATAGGCTAGGTTGTCAGCCGTCACGCTGCTAATAGGGTTTTCCTGGCTCTCTGGCTTAATGGCTTCCCAGTCAGTGTCTAGGCAGACTACTTTGGCTCGATGTGAGGGAAGTTTCTCAACCTGCCGCTGTTGGGTCAATAGGACTGGGACTTGGGCATCCTCCAGCATGAAGGTGAGACGCTCTTGCGGATATGCCGGGTCTAGTGGTAAGTAGGCTGCACCTGCTTTGAGGATGCCTAGGAGTCCTACTAATATATCTAGCGATCGCTCTACACAAATCCCCACGCATATCTCTGGTCCTACCCCCAGCCCTTGCAGGTGGTGTGCTAATTGATTGGCACGGTAATTGAGCTGCTGGTAGGTAAGTTGCTCGCTTCCAAAGACTGCGGCAACAGCGTTAGGAGTTTGCTCGGCTTGGGCTTCAAATAACTGATGGATACAGGTGTTATTCGGGTAATCAGTTTGGGTGTTATTCCACTCCACCAGCAACTGATGTTGTTCGGCTGCTGTCAACAGTGGTAAGTCTGACAGACGCTGTTGACAGTTGGCGACAATGCCTTCGAGTAAGGTCTGGAAATTCCCCAGCATCCGAGTAATGGTGGCTGAGTTGAAGAGAGCGGTGTTGTATTCCAACGAGGCTCTCAGTCCTTGCGCCGTCTCTATCATGAATAGGGTTAGATCGAACTTCGCCGTTCCGTTTTTAATCTTCAGGGAGTTGACGGTCAGACCTGGTAACTCCAAGGCGGAGGTTGGAGTGTTCTGTAGAACGAACATCACCTGGAACAACGGCGTGCGGCTTCGGTCTCGTTCGGGCTGTAGTTCTTCTACGAGCTTTTCAAAGGGTAGGTCTTGGTGGGCATAGGCTCCTAAAGCTACCTCGCGCACTCGACCTAGCAGTTCTGGGAAACTTGGGTTGCCACCAAGGTAGGTACGCAGGGCTAGGGTATTCACAAAAAATCCAATCAGACCCTCGGCTTCCATCTGGTTACGACCGGCGATGGGAGTGCCTACGATCATGTCTTCTTGCCCGGTATAGCGGTAGAGGAATGTCTGGAATGCTGCTAACAGGGTCATGAACAGCGTGACCTGCTCCTGCTGGCTCACGTCTTTGAGTGCCTTGGTTAGGTTTTCGGGTAGATCCAGAGATTGGTACTCACCCTGATAGGTCTGAACTGGTGGGCGCGGGTAGTCAGTGGGCAGTTGTAGTATGGGCAGGCTGCCATTTAGCTGCTGTTTCCAGTAGTCCCGCTGAGACTCTAAAACTTCACCCTGTAGCCACTCGCGCTGCCAGTGGGCAAAATCAGCATATTGGATGGGCAGTTCGGGGAGGGGTGAGGGTTTGCCAGTGGAGAAGGCATCGTAGAGCGCTGCCACTTCCCGCAAGAAAATATCGTCAGACCAGCCATCATAAACAATGTGGTGTATGGTCACGAGCAGCATATATTCCGCTTCTTTTAGGTGCAGGAGTTTGACGCGAAACAATGGCCCAGTAGCTAGGTCGAAGGGTTGTTGAGCCTCCTCGGTGGCAAGGCGTTGAGCTTCAGAAAGTCCCTGGTCTGGAGGAAGTTCTCTTAGGTCTATTACTGGCAGTGTTAAAGCTGTATGTAGGGAGATGACCTGCTTGGGTTGCCCGTCCACAGATGGAAAAGTAGTTCTGAGGACTTCATGGCGTCGGACAATTTCACTCAAGCTCTGCGAGAGTGCGGTTACGTTGAGTAGACCGGTTAAGCGAAAGGTAGCGGGAATGTTATAGGCAGGGCTGTCTGGTTCCAATTGAGCGAGCAACCACAGTCTAGCTTGAGCAAAGGAGAGGGGGAGGTCTCCGTCCCTTGGGACAGGCAATATTGGGGAAAGATTGGAACTGGTGGCAGCATTAGCCTTGTGCAGAAATGCGAGGATTTCTGCTTTGCGCTCTTTTAGCTCTTGCAGCAGGGCAGGTGTCAGTGTTTCCTTGGGAGCTTTATAGCGCAAGCGATCGCCTTCGTTCCATAGCTTCACGTCTAGACAGCGAAGCTCAGACAAAAACTCATCAATCGTTTTCATAATTCTCCCTCTTCATAATCGTCCATTGTGTCGCTCTCATTAGCCTGCAACTCTTGCACTGCCCAACGAACTGTCTCAATGCGACCGCCTAAGTCAGCCACAGTAGGTGCCTCAAATAAAGTACGCAGCGGTAGTTCCACTCCGAAGGCTTGGCGCAAGCGAGAAATAACTTGGGTAGCCAGCAGGGAATGTCCCCCCAATTCAAAGAAGTTGTCATGGACGCCGACCTGCTCCAGTCTCAAGACTTGAGTCCAGATATCAGCTATCTGCAGCTCGATCGGAGTACGAGGAGCCACAAACTTGACTGACTGGTCGGGTCGTGACTGGTCAGGCGCTGGTAGAGCGCGGTGGTCTACTTTGCCGTTAGGGGTTAGGGGTATGGTGTCTAGGAAAACAAAGGCTGATGGCACCATATAGTCAGGGAGCTTCTGTTTGAGGAAGCATCGCAGTTCGTCGGTAGTGGGTTTTTGCTGTTGGTTGGAAACAATGTAGGCAACTAAACGTTTGTCATTTTCTAGGCCAACCCTTGCTGTTACTACACACTGCTGCACAGTAGGATATTGGGATAGAGTTGACTCAACTTCTCCCAGTTCGATGCGGAAACCACGGATTTTGACTTGATTGTCGATGCGACCAAGAAATTCGATATTGCCGTCGGGTAGGTAACGGGCTAAGTCGCCAGTTTTGTAGAGCCGATCGCCTTTTAAATTTTGGATTTTGAATTGGGAATTTAAAAAAGAGTTAGGAATGAATTTCTCTTCTGTTAAATTTTGGCGATTGAAATAGGATCGGGCTAAACCATCGCCGCCAATGTATAGTTCACCCGGGACTCCAATAGGTACGGGTTGCAGATGGGAGTTGAGAATATAAATTTGCGTGTTGGCGATAGGACGACCAATAGAGGGTGAGGGGTAAACTTTCTCATTTTCACCTCTTCTGGGAATACATAAGGTAAATGTGGAATAGGTAGTGGCTTCAGAGGGTCCGTAGAGATTGAAAACCTGTTGAAGGGTTGTCTGCTGATAAAGTTGGTTGACCAGTTGCTGGGAAAGAGGTTCACCTGCTAAGTTGACAGTCTGCACGTTTTGGGGTATTGCGTTGGCTCTGAGTAATTCGGCTATCGCACTGGGGACTGTGTTGATTAGAGTGACATCTTTAGCTGCTTTTAGGGTGGGTAGGTGTAAAGCGTTTTGGGCCAGGATGACTTTACCGCCACAGCTTAGGGGAACGAATAGCTCGAAGACGGAAAGGTCAAAACAGATGGAGGTGGAAGCGAGGACTCCAGCGAGTTGTTTTGGATTAAATACGGTTTGCGCCCAATTGATAAAGTTAACTGTACTGCGGTGCTCTATGGCGACTCCTTTAGGGAAGCCTGTGGAACCAGAGGTATAGAGGATATAGGCTAGGTTGGTGGGGTTGACGTTGCTTTTTGGGTTCTCTGGGTTTTCTCGATTAATGATTTCCCAGGTTTTGTCTAGACTGATTACTGTTAATTGTTCAGGGTTGCTTGGGGATTGTTCGTTGCTGTCAATTATGTTGGTTGAAACTTTTCCTGAAGCGTACAATGAATTCTGAATAATTTTTGAAGTTGTCAGGAGCAACGATAAGAGCGAATCTTCGAGCATGAAGGCGAGGCGCTCTTGGGGATAGGTGGGGTCAAGGGGAATGTAGGCTCCGCCTGCTTTGAGGATAGCTAGGAGGGCTACGAGCATTTCTAGCGATCGCTCTAGGCAAATTCCCACGGTTACTTCTGGTTCCACACCCATTTTTTGCAGGTGGTGTGCTAGTTGATTGGCACGGCAATTGAGCTCCTGGTAGGTTAATTGCTCGTTTTCAAAGACTACTGCAACGGCGTTAGGAGTTCGCTCTACTTGGGCTTCAAATAATTGATGGATGCAGGTATTGTTGGGGTAGTCAATTTGGGTGTTATTCCACTCGACTAGGAGCTGATGCTGTTCGGCTTCTGTTAACAGCGGTAAGTCTGAGAGGTGTTGTTCTGGGTTAGCGACGATGCTTTTTAGTAAGGTCTGGAAATGTCCCACCATTCGAGTGATGGTTGCAGCCTCGAATAGGTCTGTGTTGTATTCAACCCCACCTTTGATGCCCTCTGAAGTTTCTTCCAGAGCGAGGGTTAAATCCAACTTTGCTGTGCCGTTATGGACTTCCAGAGGGGTTAGACTTAGACCCCGAAACTCCAAAGCCGCTATCAGGGCATTCTGGAAAACAAACATCACCTGAAACAGGGGGGTTCGGCTCAAATCTCTTTCTGGTTGCAGTTCCTCTACCAACTTCTCGAAAGGCAAATCCTGGTGAGTATAGGCTCCCAAAGCCACCTCACGCACCCGACCTAGCAATTCCCGGAAACTTGGATCGCCTGAAAGCTCAGTTCGTAGTACCAGAGTATTGACAAAAAATCCAATCAACCCTTCGATTTCAACGCGGTTGCGATTAGCAATGGGAGAACCAACAATAACGTCTTCCTGACCTGTATATCGGTAGAGCAGTATCTGGAAGACCGCCAGTAAGGTCATAAACAAAGTAACGCCTTCCTGCTGCGAGAGCGCTTTGAGGGCATCGGTACTTTTCTTAGGCAGTTCCAGAGATTGCCTTGCACCTCGATAAGTTTGAACAGGATGTCGGGGGCGATCCGTGGGCAACTCCAGCACAGGCAACTGACCACCTAGATGCCGCTTCCAGTAGTTAAGCTGAAACTCCAACACCTCACCGACGAGCCACTCGTTCTGCCAGACAGCAAAGTCAGCATATTGGATAGGTAGTTCAGGCAATGACGAGGACTTCTCGGTGGAAAAAGCTTCATAAAGCACCGACAATTCCCGCATAAACACACCAAGAGACCACCCGTCGGAAACAATGTGGTGCATGGTCAAGAGAAGCAAATGTTCCTCTTTTCCCAGATGCAGGAGATTGACGCGAAACAAGGGTTCATTAACCAAGTCAAAGGGGCACTGAGCTCCCTCAGTAGCCAACCGTTGAGCTTCCACCTCCCGTTCAGTCTCAGGAAGTTTCCGGAGGTCTACTATCGGTAATAGCAAGGTAGCAGCAGGACGAATGATCTGAATTGGCTGCCCATTCACAGCACTAAAGTTAGTCCGTAGAGCTTCGTGACGCCTCACAATTTCACTTAAGCTCTGCTCTAGTGCCGTCACGTTGAGCGAACCTTTCAAGCCAATAGCGTTAGGGATGTTATATAGGGGTGTCCCAGACATCAATTGGTCGAGGAACCACAGCCGCTGCTGAGCAAAGGACAGAGGCAGGTCTCCCTCGCGTGAGATGGGACTAATTGGCAGAGCCTGTAGACTCCCTTCTTCGGCTCGACAGGCTGCCTCCACGATCTTTGCCAAGCCCGCTAGGGTGGGTTCTTCAAAGAGAGTATGCAGGGGGAGTTCCACTCCGAAAGCTTTGCGGACGCGAGAAATGACTTGGGTAGCGAGTAAGGAATGTCCCCCCAACTCAAAGAAGTTGTCGTGAATACTTACCCCCTCAAGCCTGAGGACTTCGCTCCAGATGCCCGCCAGCAGTTCCTCAAAAGGGGTAAGATGCGGCACAAAAGTTTCTTCCAGATCTGACCTTGTCCCATCAGGCACTGGCAGAGCGCGGCGATCCACCTTACCATTGGGTGTCAGCGGCAGAGCTTCAAGCTGCACAAATGCAGAAGGTATCATGTGGTCGGGCAGTTTCTCCTTTAGGTAGCGACGCAGTTCACTGGTGGAGAGGACTTGCTCCTGGCTCGGAACCACATAGGCTACTAAGCGCTTGTCACCAGGGTCGTACTCCTGGTCTATAACTACGGCATCCTGCACAGCCCGGTTTTGCCTCAGCACTGTCTCAATCTCGCCTAGCTCAATGCGGAAGCCACGAATTTTTACCTGATTATCGATGCGACCGAGAAACTCAATGTTGCCGTCCGGTAAATAGCGAGCTAAGTCTCCAGTTTTGTACAGACGTGCTGCGGGAGCGTCACTAAAGGGGTTGGGGATAAACTTCTGGGCTGTCAACTCAGTCCGGTTGAGATAGCCCCGGGCTAAGCCGTCGCCGCCGGTGTACAACTCGCCGGGAACTCCGATGGGGACAGGCTTCCGGTGGCTATCCAACACATAAACCTGAGTATTGGTAATGGGGCGTCCGATGGGGACGGAGTTACCGAGTTGGTCAGGCTCTGTTATTGGGTAGCAGCAGGTGAAGGTCGTGTTCTCGGTTGGACCATAACCGTTGATTAGCTTACAGTCTCCTATTTTTTGGAGAAATTTCTGGACATGAGGAACAGATAAAACATCACCGCCAGCTAATAGTTGACGCAAGGGCTTTAAATCCTCCAGTCGCTCATCCACCATTAGGTGAAACAGACCCGCGGTGAGCCACAGAGTTGTGATTTGGTATTGCTGGATAACTTGTCCCAACTCTTCCAAGGATGGCGTATGGGGTGGAAATATCACCAGCCGCGCACCGTTAAGTAGGCTGCCCCAAATTTCCAACGTTGAGGCGTCGAAGGAAATGGGAGCTAGCTGTAGGAAGACTTCTTCTGCTGCTAGGTTGGCATAGTTGGCTTCTTTGACTAACCGCACTACACCTCGATGGATGACGCTAACACCTTTGGGTCTGCCTGTAGACCCGGAGGTATACATTACATAGGCTAGGTTGTCAGCCGTCACGCTGCTAATAGGGTTTTCCTGGCTCTCTGGCTTAATGGCTTCCCAGTCAGTGTCTAGGCAGACTACTTTGGCTTGATGTGAGGGAAGTTTCTCAACTTGCGGCTGTTGGGTCAATAGGACTGGGACTTGGGCATCCTCCAGCATGAAGGTGAGACGCTCTTTTGGATATGCTGGGTCTAGTGGTAGATAGGCTGCACCCGCTTTGAGAATACCGAGAAGTCCCACCATCATCTCAAGCGATCGCTCTACGCAAATTCCGACCAGCATTTCTGGTTCTACACCCAATTTTTGGAGGTGGTGTGCTAGTTGATTGGCACGGCAATTGAGCTGCTGGTAGGTTAGTTGCTCGTTTTCAAAGACTACCGCAACCGCGTTGGGAGTTTGCTTGGCTTGGGCTTCAAATAACTGATGGATACAGGTTTGATTGGAGTAATCTGTCTGGGTGTTATTCCACTCTACCAACAACTGATGCCGTTCGGTTTCTGTTAACAGCGGTAATTGACCAATTGGTTGCTCGACATTAGCGACAATACCCTCAAGCAAAGTCTGGAAATGTCCTGCCATCCGCACAATTGTAGCTGCGTAAAACAAATCGGTGTTGTATTCAAACCGACAAGACAGCCCTTCAGGTGTATCAACAATATCCAGGGTTAAATCAAACGCGGTAATTCCTCTGTCAAACTGGAAGTCATCAAATCTTAGACCTTGTACCTCCACAGTTTCATTAGGTACGTTTCGCAATTGGAACAATACTTGAAACAGAGGAGTATGACTCAAGTCTCGGTCTGGTTGTAGTTCTTCCACCAGTTTCTCGAAAGGAATACCCTGGTGTTCATAGGCTTCTATTGCTACCTTACGGACTGTAGCTAAGAGTTGAAGGAAAGTTAGCTTACTATCAACGTAAGTTCGTAAAACTAGGGTATTAATGAAAATCCCAATCAGTGTCTCTGTTTCTATACGATCGCGTCCTGCGATCGGCGCTCCCACAACAATATCTTCCTGACCTGTGTAACGATGAAGCAATATCTTAAAAGCTGCCAACAAGGTCATAAACAACGTTACCCCTTCCCGTTGACTCAGAAGCTTCAGCGATTGGGTCAGGGACTTGGGTAATAACAGGGATTGCTTTGCACCTCGAAACGTTTGCACGGGCGATCGCGCTCTGTCAGTCGGTAACTCTAATACAGGTAAGTCACCGCCCAGTTGTCCCCTCCAGTAGGCAAGTTGTGACTCTAAGACCTCTCCCTGTAGATGCTGTTGCTGCCAATAGGCAAAATCTGCGTATTGGATAGGTAATTCAGAGACAGTCGATGGCTTTCCAGCACCAAAGGCTTCATAAAGCAAGGCGAGTTCTTTGAGGAGAACTCCCACAGACCAGCCATCAAAGATAATATGATGCAGGGTCAACAGCAGGATATGTTCTTGTTCGCCAAGTCTCACTAAATTGGCTCTGACCAAAGAACCAAACGCTAAATTAAAGGGACGTTGGGCTTCTTCTGTCGCTAGTTGTTGGAGTTTGGCCTGCTTATCTTGGCTTGGTAAATTACTAATGTCTACAATGGGTAAAGTCAAGGTCAAACTTGGAGCAATGACTTGAACTGGTTTCCCATCCACAGCCGCAAAGCTAGCACGTAAGACTTCGTGGCGACGCACAATTTCATTAAGACAAAACTCCAGCACTGCTACATTGATCCCACCGACGAGACGGATATTTGTGGGACGATTGTAAGCAGGATTCCCTGATTTTAACTGGTCTAGCAACCACATCCTAGTTTGTGCAAACGAGAGAGGAGCTTCTTTCTGATTTGCTCTTGGGGAGATGGTTTGGTGAGGATTAGCAACAGCCTTTTCCTTGAGTCTCTGCTCTAACAGCGCCCGCTTGGCTGGTGAGAGTTCAGCAATCCGTTTGTTGATATCATTCATATTTTCTGGCTTCAAATATCAAATTTTCTTAACTATTTATTCTTATTGGCAAGATTTTCATCCAAAAGGGCAGTACATTCCTGCACGCCCACACGTTCTTTCTGCAAAAATCCATCCTTTTCCCTCAAGCATTTCATTTCATCCTCAAGGGCAGCTTGGGCAGCAAACAGACAAGGTGTACTGTAGTTAACAAGAGAAACACCAGCATCTCTCAGTTCTGTTAAGCTACAGGGTGGAGATTTGCCACCTGCAATTTGGTTAAATACCAGAGGTTTGTCCAGTTGACTTTTTAGGATTTTGATTACGTCTAGATCCTTGATTCCATCAGCCAATATAGCATCAGCTCCCGCCACTGAAAACGCCTTTGCTCTATGGATGATTTCATCAATATCTGTTGCATCTGTCCGAGCCACCACAAAAAGTTCTCGGCGAGTTGCTAGAATACTTTTCAATTTTTCCAGAAATTCATCCAACTCCATCAGGAGTTTGCCATCAAAATGACCGCATCTTCGAGGTCGCTTTTGATCTTCAATAATCACCCCCGCAACTCCAATAGATTCCAACAGAGATACTACATGACAAGCAACTTCCGTATCCACATAGCCGTCATCAATATCGACGATAATATAATGATGGGGCAGCACGGTTTTGACTCGTTGGACAAATGCTACAATATCAGACCATGCAATAAACCCAATGTCTGGTAAGCCGTAATAGCTAGCAGCGAAACTGAACCCACTAATAAAAATGCCGTCGTAATATTTTCCAACTACTGAGGCTGAAAACACATCATAAACCCCTATAAAAGGAATGATATCTCGTACCATGATTTCTTGACGCAATCGTTCTCCAAAACTGACAATCATGGGTTTAGTTTTTGGGTGAAAATTCGATGATGGCATAGTTACTCTCTCTTGTCAAGAAGTTTTTGCACCTCTTGATCCGTGAGGGATTCCAACTCGACTAGCAGAGTGGTTAATTCATCAGACCTTACCGTTTCTGCTTCTGCTTGAATTTGAGCAATTTTTACTGCCATATTGGCGACTGTTGGTTGCCCAAAGAATATGGAGAGTGATAATTCAACCTGTATGGATTCAAGCACGCGGTTGACAATTTGAGCCGCCAAGATGGAATCTCCTCCCAACTGGAAAAAATTGTCATGAATACCGATTGACTTAACCCCTAAAACAAGAGACCAAATATTCACCAACTGTTCTTCTAGGGGGGTACGGGGAGGGACAAATTCCGGTCTGGGGGCTGTCGGATCTGAGGGTTGAAGTCCTAGTTTTTCAGCTAACCCAATTCGCTGTAGTTTGCCTGTGGGACCTTTGGGAATTTCCTCGACAAATAACACCACACGGGGGACTTTAAAATCAGCCAGTTTCTGAGCGACAAATTCTTTGATTTCTTGCTCAGTCGCCGAAGCATTCTCTTTAAGAACTATGGCGGCAGCTACCTCTTCACCTAAAAGCGTATGAGCCGCAGCAAAGGTAACTACCTGTTTTACAGCCGGATGTTCTAACAGCACTTCATCCACTTCACGGGGAAAAATTTTCTCTCCACCCCGGTTAATTGTTTCTTTAATCCTGCCTTTGAGGAAAAGATAGCCGTCGGTATCTAAAGAGCCTAAATCCCCAGTTCTAAACCAGCCTTTGGTAAAAGCACTGTCGTTCGCTTCGGGATTATTTTCGTAGCCTGATGTGACATTCGCACCTTGGATAACGACTTCCCCAATTTCCTCGGCTGGTAGCAAGTTACCCCCCGGATCCATAATTGCCACTTCAGGACCAGCAGCTATACCTACTGAACCCGGCTTACGCTGATGTGGTGGTAAGGGATTGCTACTCATTTGATGAGCAGCCTCTGTCATGCCATAGGACTCAATAACTGGCACATTAAACACGCTTTCTAACTCGGCCATGACTTGAGGAGGCAAAGGAGCAGAGGAGGAGCGAATCAACCGGAGTGGGCAACGGACAATAATTTCGCGGTTTGCCTCGGTTCTGGCAAGAATCGCTTGGTGCATTGTTGGAACAGCACTATACCAAGTGGGATGAAAACTTTCTAACCAGTCAAAGAATTTGGGAGCATAAAAGCCTGAAGTACAAACTACGCTTGCCCCAGCACTAAGGGAGGACAGCAAAACCCCCACCAGCCCATGAATGTGAAACAGTGGCATCACATTCAAACAGCGATCGCTCTGGCTCAACTTTAGGGCAAGTTGAATATTCTCGGCTGAAGTACACAAGTTGGCATGGGTTAAGGGGACTATTTTAGGACGAGAGGTAGTCCCTGAAGTATGTAGCACTAACGCTACATCTTCTGGTTGAGCCAAGCCCCCCGAAGCAGGAGACTGTGGCTCACCGCCACTGAGAGTAAAAATGCCTGCTTCTGCTGTTAAGACAGGGGAAAGTTCGATAATCGGAATGCCTCGTTGTTTGGCTGCAATTCTGGCAGGCTCTGCAAGTTGTGACTGAACAATCAGTGCTTTAGCATTCAAATCCGATAGATAAAAATCAAATTCCTTCGTGCGATAAGCTGGGTTGAGGGGAGCACAAGTAGCACAAGAGGCTATGGCTAAAAAAGCCACTGCCATCTCTGGACTATTGGGCAGCGCAACTGCTACTCGGTCAAAGCGACCTATACCTAAGCAATTGAGTTGGCTGATTACAGAGTCAATCTGCTCAAGCAAACGGCGATAGGTAAGCGGTAAGCGCTCAGGAGAAGAAATAGCAATGGAATCGGGATTTTTTTGGGCTTGAGCTTTCAGCTTTTGATATATTTCTTTATGAGAAAACAGTTGACTTAACATTTATGATTCTCCGGTATCATCTCTTACTTAGTCGAAGCAGAGGCAAGCTTTTTCTCCAATTTTTCTGTGTATCTCTTCTTCACCTCTTAGCCATTGGTAACAAGTTAAGCCTGTATGGCAGTTGTCAAGGGGATTTGAGAAGATGTGTCAAAGAAATATTGGTTTTTGCCTCGCTGTCGATCAGGGAAAGGTGCAACAATTAACTTAACATTGGGCTTTCGTTGAGATTTAACAATACCTAAATCTCGGTTTTCGGGCGCGGCGAAATACTTTGGGGGGTCAGTGGCCTTACCTTTTTGATGAGCTACATAAAAATGGTAAAGACCCCGGTAAATCATTTCTAATGAAATCGAAT
>NZ_JAUBOX010000196.1:0-1390 GCF_036700445.1 Microcoleus sp. T3_B1 | reverse complement strand
GTTTTGACACTCCCCGTGCTAAAGCAGCGGGGATTCTCCGGAAATTAATCCGGATATCCTTTTTTCTGGATAACCGCTTTCTACATTAGATAACTGCGAGTTAACCGATAAATTAAGGTTCCTAGGCTCAACCCACTTAGGGATTGATATTTCCAAAGGCGTTACTTTCCCGCAGTCCGCAGGTAGTCTTTTTTGATTACGCGGAAATGATAAACCGCTTTTCTTGGCTATTTTCCTAGAGGCTCCTGTATCAGCGTGTTCAGCATAACCACAGGCGCGACACACGAACTTTTCTCCGTCTCGGTTGCCTTTCTCTGTATGTCCACATTTAGGACACTCTTGAGAAGTGTGTCGGGGGTTAACTGCAAATACAGGCTTGCCAGACTTCGCAGCTAGCCACGCTATTTTTCCAAAAATATCCCCCCAAGCACAATCTAGGATTCTTTTATTAAGTCCACTCTTGGCAGCAGCACCATTCTTCCTATAACCTCCTTTTCCATCGTGCGATTGTTTGGCGCGTTTAACCATGTTGGTTATTTTTAGGTTTTCTTGCGCTACAGCATCAGCCGTTTTAACTATCTTATCGGCAGCTTTCCAGTTATATCCGTCTCTTTTTTGGGTTAGCTTGTGTTGGGTTTGAGACAGCTTGACCTGTGCTTTTTTCCTGTTGCTAGAGCCTTTTTGCTTGCGACTGGCAGCACGATTTCTTATCGCTAATCGTCGAGCTGTTCTAGAGTTTGTTGCAACAGCTATATTCTCAATAAAGCTACCATCTGAAAGGGACACAAGCTTGTTTATTCCTACATCTATCCCAACAACTGACTTAGGTTCGATAAGTTCTGGCAGTCTCACTCCGTCGTCAAGCAGTACACTGATGTACCAATATGTCCCTTTTTGCTTGACGGTTACAGTTCGGATTTCTACATTGAATGGAAAACTTCTGCTATTGAAGTATTTCATCCAACCAATACCAGGAAGATAAACTCGGTTGTTTTCAAACTTGCAACGCCCCGGTTTGTACTCGAAGGTCTTGAAATTTGAGGCTTTTCGGTAAGCCGGAAAGCCTCTTTTATGACTCCAAAAACCTGCAAACGCAGTATCTAGTTTAGCCAGGTTTCGCTGCAACACATCTGAATCAATACGGCTGTACCACTCGTTTTCTTTTCTTAACTCAGTAGTTCTCTTACTTTGAATACCCCCAGCGCTATCCCAACACAGACCTAGCTTTTTACTGGTCTTGGTTAATGTTGCAGACATAACGCCATGCTTGACAACCGGACAACTAAGAGGACACACAGCACCAACTTCTAAACGGGTGTCTATTTCGCAATAAGACCCAAAAGCATAGCTCCGAGGCGTTTCAACATTTCTGTTGTTAGTCTCCCAGCCG
>NZ_JAUBOX010000122.1:0-16580 GCF_036700445.1 Microcoleus sp. T3_B1 | reverse complement strand
TTTCACCATCGGAACTCCCCATTAACGCCAGTGTCACCCCACATTGGATGTCTGATTGCGTCCTGTTCCCAGCTTCATTCTCCAAGAATCGAGCTTGGTCGGTGTGGGCAGATAGGGAGTCATACCTGAGTCTGGTAGAAGGGGCTTGCACCCTTATCAGACCGAGAGTTCAGCCTTGTGGCTGGAAACGCTATGTACGGACTGATTACCGTGATTCACGTTTCAACGAATCGCACCGAAATACTCCGTCAGTTTCTCGATGCGATAATTAAACGCTTTGTAGGGGCGTTTGAAGTACAATTGCACCTTCCCTCGGCGTTCCCACACTCCCAGCAAGTTGATGGCAACCTCTGAGTAATGTACTCTCACATCCCGCTGCACTTCGGCTATCCCTTCCTCCATTAGTCGAGTAGTAATTCCAATTTTATAGAAGCTGTTGCCGTCAGCTTTTACCTCAAGAAAGTAGAGCGAGTTCACTCTTGATGCGCCTCAATTGTGCGCGGTAAATATTCAAATCTGCCCGCCGTTCGTCCAAACAAGATAACTCTTCCGCGCGGCCAACATCTACGGAGCGATCTAACTAACAGGGAATTGAAAGCCCCTGCTTATTCTCAGTCAGGAATCAGGGAGTATTGGATTCTAGATATCAATGCCCGTCGATTGTATGTGTTTCGGGAGCCAGGGGCAGAGTGTTATGCTAGCCCGATTGTATTGGCAGAGTCGGATTTAATCGCAGCTTTGACATTTCCAGATTGTCAACTGTCTGTGGAGGATTTGCTCAGGAGGAGTGCACCGCCCAGTTGTGAGTGAGGAAACTTTAAAAATTTATGGACAGACTGAAACGGACTTGCAATGCTGTATCAGCCATCCGCTACAGACAGCACTTTTCAAGGCAAGCGTTGTTTTTTGGACGCTTGCTACACAAACGCCAAACTCTAACTTAACTGCTTGTAACGAAGTATACACTTGATTGTGTTTATAAGTCCCTCTAAAGAATTATTTGTATATTCTCCTGAAGACAGATGATAGCAGCGACCAAGGTAAATAACATACAAAGTGTACAGAGTTATTAGGTAATCTAAAGGCAGAATTTAAAAGCAGTCTATTTGCGCCTTATAGGAAAGACATTCGACTGACGACGCACTTGCCCAATGTAAACAAAGTGGCAGTATGTGGTGTAGTCTTGTGCCTTACTTCACGTTAATGACTACTTGATATTTGATAGTTAATTAATTAAGTTTACCTGATTTCTTCTTTCTCTGTTCTACCTGTAAAACCCTATTTACCCAGTTGTTATAAGTACCTCTAAAGAATTGTTTGTAGATTCTCCTGAAGACGGATGATAACAGCGACCAAGGTAAATAATATACAAAGAGTACAGAGTTATTAGGGAATCGAAAGGCCGAATTTAAAAGTAGTCTATTTGCGCGTTATAAAAAAGACATTCGACTGACGACGCACTTGCCAAAGCTAAACAAAGTGGCAGTATGTGGCTTAGTCTTGTGCCTTACTTCAGGTTAATGACTACTTGATATTTGATAGTTAATTAATTAAGTTTACCTGATTTCTGCTTTCTCTGTTCTACCTGTCAGACCCTAATTACCCTGTGGCTAAACGTTTCCTTGTAGATGCCACAGAGTATACCTAAAATTTTCCCAGTTTAAGATATTTGTCCTGCTTGTAGGTCATGGGCTATACCCAGACAGACCTACTCTTTTTTACCTGATTATCCACTTCTTTAAGAACTGTCATGGTTAACTTACTCAGACCGCCCAGTGTTTCTTCGAGTTCTCGCTTCGGTACTGTAACTGGTTTGTGGAGGCAACAGTCTCTTTACGACAGGAGGACGCTTAAGACTGGTATCGTCCATTTCGGGCCAGGTCGTTTTTTTAGGGGGCACCTTGCCTACATTATACATAACTATCTTGCACAGAAGGATTCCCAAGAGCAGAGATGGGGGATTTGTGGGGTTAGCCTCCAGAGTCAACAGACCATTACTAGGTTGAAACCGCAGAGATTCCTTTACACTTTGACCAAACACTCTAGTTGCGCTCAAAATCGTGAGGAAGCGGAAGTTATAGGTTCTATCAGGGAAATAGTTAATGGTAGAGAAAAGTGCGAGTATGTGCTTGAAAAGATGGCGTTTCCCTCGGTGCATCTGGTGACTCTTACTATTACTCAAGGAGGCTACCATCTAGACAAGAATTTTAATCTCGACACCACGAATGAAGACATCGCGCACGATTTGCAAAATCCTTCCACTCCAACTACTGCAATTGGCTTTATCGTAGAGGCGCTACGCCGACGGCGCGATCGCAAAATGACCCCGTTCACCACACTTTCTTGCGACAACCTCCCAAGAAACGGGGAAATCCTGCGAAAAGCAGTGCTAGCTTACGCTGAAGAGATCGATCCTCAACTTGCAGAATACATCAGGGATAACGCCACGTTCCCTAATTCTGTTGTAGACAGGATTGTGCCTCAAGAGCAAGAATCCGACTATAACTACCCCAGCCGACTGTTGCAAGTTCGCGATCGCGCACCCATTGTAACCGAACCATTTTGGCAGTTTGTCGTGGAGGACAACTTCACAGGCGATCGACCCCAGTGGGAAGATACGGGGGTGATTATGACTAGCGACATCACTCCCTTTCTGTATATGAAGTCGAGATTCTTGAATGCAGTACACTCCTTTATAGCCTGTTTAGCTGTAAGAGCAGGTATAGAGTATATGCACGAGGCGATCGCCCTACCGGAATTCCAGTTGTTTACTCGGCATCTCATGGACGATATCGCAGCAGCAACACCAGTGCCTCGCCAGATGTGCGAACAATATATGGAACAGGTGTTACTAAGGCTCAGTAACGAGGATCTTCCCGATACTACTGAGAGAATCTCTTCAGAAACAGCCAGGAAAGTAGGCAAGTATATATTTCCGATACTTCAGGATGCTTATAGCCGAAAAGTCAGCATGAAGCGGATTATACTTCCTGTTGCGGCGTGGCTTCTTGCAGTCAGAGAAGAGGCGAGCGAGTCTGGTCAACCCTATTATGCCAAGGATACCCAAAGCGCAATTACAGCCATTCAAAAAGGCGCCGTAATTAGTGGGATTCTGGGATTGGACAATTGCGAACACACAGAGGTCGTAGATAATGAATGCCACAGGGCTTTGCAAGATATCCAGACCCACGGACTATTGACTACGCTTAAGAATTACAGTGAGGGAGGTCTTTTAAATGAAACAGCTTCAGCATGATAAGGTGGTGCTTTTCGATCATGACGGAACTGTTGTTGACAGTGAAACCATAGCACTTAAGAGCGCATGGAGGCTGACAAATGAAGTTGCTCGTGAGTTCCCTGGCGCTCAATACTATGAGCTTGAGGACTTTGTTAAATGCTTCGCCGGAAAACCCTACAGGGAAATACTCAAAAAGCTCTACCCTGATCCATTAACCAGTCTTAATGAGCGCGATATTGACAAGCTAGTGGCTGAAGAAGAAAAGAGAGCGATCGAACGGCTTACTATAGAGGCAAAAGCGACGGTCGGAACGCCCCAAGTGCTGTCTTCCCTGCGCGACGACGGATTTAAATATGCACTTGTAAGTAACAGCAGCTTACAGCGGCTGAGTGCTTGCCTTAGTTCTGCAGCCCTGACTGACTATTTCCCAAGCCAGCAGGTATTTAGCGCTCACGACTCTCTCCCGGTTCCGCGTCCCAAGCCGCTTCCTGACATCTACCTATATGCAGTGAAGTGTCTGGACGCTGAAGTTTCCGATTGCGTGGCAATTGAAGATTCTATCAGTGGGGTAAGGGCTGCCGTTGCCGCTGGAATTGGGCAGATTATCGGTTATGTAGGGGGAACTCATATCAGCGAGGATGAACGAAGCAGCCGTGCAGATGCTCTTGTGTCGGCTGGTGCCCACCAAGTTATCGATCGGATGCACGATCTTATCGGTCTATTATCACCAACCCCAGTGTAAGTACACGGGGCATCAGGCGATCGCTTGATGCCCTTAGCCTGGTGTGTGAAAAATTAGATTTTGTCAAGAATAGCTCGGCAGACAAATTCATCGGCAATCGGTTTTGCGATCGACTTGCCATGCAGAGCCGCCAAAATTGAACAAGAATTTCAAAGGTGGTACCCGCCACGTGATTTATCCGTGGAATCAATCCAAAATCGAAAATCGAAAATCCTCAAGCCCCCGCATTTATCCGTGAGGTCGCCTCTAAAATCTAAAATCTAAAATCTAAAATCGATTGACTCCACCTTTTTCACCCATACTGCAATACTGATAATAAGCCGTCATCACAAACCCAAAAATTTCGATGAACAGCAATACCAGCACAGGCTCAACAATGAAGCTGAATCAACCATCCCTGTCTCGTTTACCTGGAAACGTGCGCGTACCCAAGTACGATCGCCATCAAATTACTAATGGAATTGTGCATATTGGGGTTGGTGGATTTCATCGATCGCACCAAGCGCTCTATCTCGATGATTATTTCCATCAGAATCCTGGTAGTGATTGGGGAATTTGTGGGGTTGGATTGCTTGACAATGACTATGACAGGCGAATGCGGGATGCGCTTCTGTCCCAAGATTGTTTGTATACCTTAGTTGAGCAATCGCCTGAGTGCGATCGCCCTCGGATCATTGGTTCAATTACTCGATATCTATTTGCACCAGACAATCGTCAAGCAGTTATTGAAGCATTAGCAGATCCCAAATGCCGAATTGTTACTCTAACGATCACTGAAAGCGGCTACTACTACATTGAAGGAAGTGGCAATTTCGATGTCAACCACCCGACGATGCAGCACGATTTGCAACATCCTGACCAACCACTTGGGACATACGGTTTTTTGACAGCCGCACTCGAAAAGCGGCGTAAACAGGGATTGGCACCCTTTACAGTCTTGTCCTGCGACAATATCCAGGGTAACGGCAACCTGGTGCGGAAAATGCTAACGACATTTGCCCAAATGCGCGATCGAGAGTTAGGAAGTTGGATTGCTGAACAGGTTGCGTTTCCCAACTGCATGGTCGATCGCATTACTCCGCTGACAACCCCAGCAGATATCAAAATGGTGGCCCAACAGTTTGGTATTGATGATGCGTTTCCATGCGTCGCGGAGCCTTTCACCCAGTGGGTAATCGAAGATACCTTTTGTGCAGGCAGACCCGATTGGGAATCCCTTGGCGTACAGATGACTAAGGATGTTCATCCCTATGAAATGATGAAAATTCGGCTGCTCAATGCCAGCCATATGTTGATTGGCTATCTCGGCTCTCTGGCAGGTTATAACTACGTTTATGAAGTCATGGCCGATCCCTTGTTTGAGCAAGCAGTCGCTAACCTGATGGATGAGGTGACACCAACACTCCAACCCGTTCCTGGGATTGATTTAGACGATTATAAAAAAACTTTAATTGAACGGTTTTCCAATCCCAAAATTCGCGATCAACTTCCGCGCCTGTGCCTGAATGGATCGGCCAAACTTCCTAAGTTTGTTTTGGGTTCGATCCGCGATAAATTACAACTTGGAGGTGCGATCGATTACCTAAGTTTGACGATCGCTGCTTGGTGTCGATACATCAATAGTCATGATCAACAAGGGCAACCTATTCCTATTGATGACCCATTAGCAGACATCCTCACTCAACGCGCCAGTGTGAGTGAATTAGATCCCAAACCATTACTCAGCTTATCTGAAATTTTTGGAGATTTAGGAGAGTCGCCACGTTTCGTCGAGGCTGTTGGTGATCAGTTGCGTAGTTTGCATGAGTTTGGTGCTCAAGGAACGCTAGCCAGATTGTCGTAGGAACTATCCGCATCCGTGAGGAAACTTATTTGACCGAAAGCATCCAGGATACAAGCCCCCGGATTCATCCGTCCAGAAATAAAAAACCTGTATCCGATAAAGGAGCCTCCGAATTTATCCGTGAGATCAATGCTTCAATCTAAAATCTAAAATCTAAAATCTAAAATCGATTGACACTGCCACGGCTGCACTACGTTAAAGCCGTGGGATTCTCCCGTCTAGCCCAGCTCTATGTCTACGAGTGCAAAGGGAAATTCAGCAGCCAATACAGCGCAATATTGATTGAGGTCATTCTTTCCTATGTTCCCTCTCACCAAATCATCTATCTTAAGGCAGATTCTCCTGAGTGATTAACTCAGATTCAACTAAACCAAAAGGAGTCCCGCGCTCTACCTGTACTCAGGTGAGCGTCGGGAGGAATTTGCGTGAGCCAGGAGAGCCGCCCCGAACCAAACCGATAGCTTTAGGTGCCGAAGGTGAGGGGCGGTCGATGAGCGAACAAATTATTTTTGCTACACCACTTGCTTTTGCCATCTTCACGAGATAGAATTTTCTTAGAGTTTGTGAAAGTAATGCCTCAAATAATCACCGCCAAGTTAAAACTAAACCTGAATACCGAGCAAAAAGCTTTGGTGTCTCAGACTACATTAGCCTATCGGGATGCCTTGAATCATACTTCGCGAGTTGCTTTTGATGCGAACAAAACCAGCAATGGTGCTAAGTTGCAAAAAGCTGTCTACAACGAATTGCGAGTTAGATTTGGGCTTGGCGCTCAGATGGCTTGCAACGTACCCAGACAAGTATCGGCAACCTACAAAACTCTCTGGACTAAGGTAAAACAATCTAACGACGCTATTTCCAAAGGGTACACAAAGAAACGATACAAAGGGCTAGATCAACCCCCTAAATACATCTCTCGAACCTGTACCTTAAATTATCAGCGCGACTACTCGTTTAAATCCGAGCAGATGGTGAGTCTTATCACCCTGGCTGGTAGAATAGTAGTTTCCTATGACGGCTACAACAAGCATTTGGATTTAATTGCCAATGGTTCCAAGGCCCTGGCAGCTAAGATTGTCTATCAGCGTTCCTCTAAAGTTTACTATTTGATGGTAGCTGTTGAGGTAGAAACCCCTGAACTTGACCCGCTGAAAATAACCAGAGTTTCTGGTGTTGATGTGGGAATGCGCTACTTAGCCGTAGAAACAGACTTACAAAACAAGTCTAATTTCTACTCAGGCTCAGAAGCTAGACATAAAGCCAACCGCTATCACAAGGCTAGACAAACTCTTCAGCGTAAAGGCACTCGTTCGGCAAAGCGCAGACTAATTGCTTTGTCGGGAAGAGAAAGACGGTTTATCGCTGATGTGAACCACCAAATCAGCAAGGATATTGCAAAGCCTCACAGCATAATTGGGCTAGAAAATCTAACCGGAGTTAGGGATAGAACGAAGTCAAAGTCTGGCAAAAAGGCTAGCAAGAAGCAGCGAAAAGCTAATCGAAATAAAGCTAAATGGTCGTTTGCCGAACTGCACGGCTATATTGACTACAAAGCTAATCTGAACGGCTCTTTGGCTACTAAAGTCCCAGCTCATTATACTTCGCAAAGTTGTCCAAAATGCGGACACACATCAGTAGAGAATAGACCGAGAAAAGGACTATTATTTCGCTGTGAATGTTGCGGACATGAGCTTCATGCTGATTTGGTGGGTGCGAGAAATATTGCCATGAGAACGTTACTCGTCCGGCAGGACTGGACGAGTACGGGGATCTTGTCAGCATCCCCTAATGTGTCGGGCCGTGAAACTAAAGCTGAGATTCTGCAAAGGTTCTCAGAATTGCGGTGGAGCTCAGATACAAGCCCACATCTCCGGCGGTACTCCGCTTGATGCTGGGTAGTTGACTGGAGAAGACCGTGTATGCCTACGGATGAATCTTCATGAAGCGCGACGCCACAGGCAAGTTTGTTAGCAATTGGAACTCGGAGATGAAACAACGAGTGAGCATATCTCTGACTAATACAGCATGGCGATCGCTCGATAAAGAGGCTCACAGGCGAGGAATTTCTCGCTCTGAAGTCATTGAACGCTTTGCCCGCACTCTTGAAGGCGAACAGTTGATTGCTGCCCAAGAAACTGAGGGCAAGGTAGCAACAATTCTGGAAAGCATTACCGATGCGTTTGTCGCCTTCGATCGCGACTGGCGCTACACCTACGTGAATGGGGCGGCGGCTCAAATCCTGCACAAAACACCAGAAGATATACTAGGAAAGCACGTTTGGAATGAGGTTTTTCCTGAGCTGGTTGGTGCAATTCCCTATCGAGAACTCCATCGGGCAATGACGGAACAGGTTCCTGTTTCCTGGGAAGAATTTGGGGAATCAGTCCAGCGTTGGATAGAGGCGAAGGCCTATCCCTGGAGTGCAGGAGTAGCAGTTTATTTTCGCGATATTACAGAACGCAAGCAAGCAGAGGCAGAACGAGAACGGTTATTGCACGAGCTTGAAATTGAACGCGCCCGATTTGAAGCCGTTTTACGACAAATGCCTGCGGGTGTAATGATTGCTGATGCGGCATCCGGTAAGTTGGTTCTGGCCAACGAACAAGCCAAGCAGATTGTTGGGTATGGCTACGAACCATCGCTTGAGCTTGAGGAATATGCACCCATTATTCCATTTGAAGCCCTTCGCTTAGATGGTCAGTTCTATGCCCCTCATGAGTATCCATTAGCGCGATCGCTAAAAACAGGTGATGTCGTTACCAACGAGGAGATGGAAATTGATCGAAATGATGGTAGCCGCATTTTCATTAACGCCAACTCAGCACCGATTTTAGATAAGCAGGGGCAGATTGTTGCAGCCGTTGTTATCTTCCAAGACTTGACGGATTACAAACAAGTTGAACAGTCATTACGAGAGAGCCAAGAACGCCTGCAATTGGCACTGACGGCGGCTCAGATGCTGGTCTGGGATATGGATTTGCAGACCAATCAAATAGCGTGTTCTGCAAATGCTCTAGACGTTTGGGGTCTTCACGAAGGCACAGGAGAAGACTTTTTTGCACTCATTCATCCAGACGATCGACAACGGGTGATCCAAGCGGCTCAAGGGGCAAATGCGGTCGAACAGTCCTACGTGCAGGAGTACCGGGTAATTACTCCCGACGGAGTTGTGCGCTGGATCAACAGTCAGGGGCGAGTTTATCTGGATGAAACCGGACAGGGAGTTCGCATGGTTGGCGTTTCGGTTGACATCACCGAACGCAAACAGATCGAAGCAGAGCGCGATCGCCTTTTAAAACGAGAACAATCTGCCAGACTCGAAGCCGAAACCGAACGCCAGCGGTTGCATGACATCCTGATGCAATTGCCTGCCATGATTGCCATTGTTAAAGGTGCCGATATTGTGTATGAATTTGCCAATCCAACCTATCTGCAAGGGACTGGGCGCAATCCAGACATGATCGGGAAATCAATGCGGGATGTTTTCCCGGAACTAGAGGGACAAATTTACTTTGAAGCGCTCGATCGCGTTTACCGGACGGGAGAAACATTTATTCGGAATGAATCGCCTGCTTACTGGGATAAAAACGGTGATGGTGTGTTGGAAGAGGGATTTTTCAACTGCATCTGTCCGCCTTGGCGGGATGCAGAGGGAACCATTCAAGGCGTGTTGATTTATAACGTTGAAGTGACAGCCCAGGTGCGGGCAAGGCAACAAATTGAACAACTGCTCAAGAACCTCCAGCAGAAAGAAGAAATTCAACAATTCCTAATCGAATTGAATGAGGGGATTCGTGCCATTCAAGACCCAAAAGAAATTATGTGGCAGGTGGTTTGTGCTACAGGGCAACACTTTAGTGTCACTCGCTGTACCTACGGTGAAATTGATCCAACGCAGGAATATGTCATTGTCGATCGCGATTATTGCAATGGTGTAATCAGCGTGGTGGGTAGACATCACCTAGATTCGTTTGGCCCTGAACTCATTGCTGAATTAAAGCAGGGCAGAACAATTGTCGTGGATGATGTCGATCGCGATTCTCGGACTGCCGGAGTTGGGGCGGCTGCCTTCGATGCAATCCAAACCAAGTCTCTGCTATGTGTTCCCTTGGTGAAAGAGGGGAAATTTGTCGCATTGTTGGTGTTGCACCATGTCTCTGTTCGCCGCTGGACGGAGGAAGATGTGGTGCTGATGGAGCGAATTGCTGAAAAAACCTGGCTAGCCGTGGAGCGGGAGCGGGCAGAAGAGGAATTGCGAGAAAGTGAAGCTCATCTGCAACTCGCGCTGAAGGTCGGACGCATGGGAACGTGGGACTGGGATATGCAGACCGATGCCTTGCTTTGGTCAGAAGGACATTTTATGGTACTCGGTCTGCAACCCAATGAGTCCGAACCCTGCTATGAGGTTTGGGCAAGTCGGGTTCATCCTGATGACCTAGCACAAACCAATGCAAAACTTCAGCAAGCCATAGCAGACAAGAAGGAGTATCACCATGAACATCGCCTGCGTTGGCCTGATGGCTCCATTCACTGGGTGGAAGCGAGAGGACAGTTTACTTATGATTCTCAGGGAAATCCCAAGCACTCGATCGGAGTTGTCATTGATATCACAGAACGCAAGCAAGCAGAAGAGGCGTTGCGTCAAGCCCTACAAAAGCTTAACTTCCATGTTGAAAACTCTCCAATGGCAGTCGTTGAATGGAATCGAGACTTTCAAATCATTCGCTGGTCTGCTGGTGCAGAGCGGATTTTGGGCTGGAGGGCCGAAGAAATTCTGGGCAAATCTTTAACAGAGATACCTTTTGTCTTTGAGGAAGACCTCGAATCGGTGACTGAAGTCTGCCAACGGCTGGTCTATGGTGAAGAACCCCATATTTTTTCATACAACCGCAATTACACGAAAGCTCGCAACATTGTGCATTGCGACTGGTATAACTCCAGTCTCAGGGACGAATCGGGACGGATGATTTCGGTGTTATCGCTGGTGCTGGATGTGACGCAGCGCAAGTATGCAGAACAAGAACGAGAACAACTGTTAGAACGCGAGCGCCAAGCACGATCCGAAGCCGAAGCCGCACAGCGCCAACTGGAAACCATCTTTGAAACATCACCCATTGGACTTGCTCTGTTAGATTCCGAGCAGCGATTTATTGCCATCAACGAAGCCTTAGCAGAAATTAATGGATTAACCCGCGAGCAACACTTAGGCTATTCAATTCCAGATATTTTTGGTCAGTCCGATCCAAAATTAGTTGAAGTCTTCCATCAGATTTACGCCACAGGGAATCCTTTCATTTCACCCAACTTTGCAGTGAATGTTCCGGGACGCGGAGATCGCCGTCCCGGTTACTACAACGTTTACTATCTTCCAACTGTTAACTCAAATGGTCAGGTTGAAGGCATTCTCGTGTATGTGGTAGATGTGACGGAACGGGTGCAGTTAGAGCTTGCCCAACGCTTTCTCTCTGAGGCAAGTGCGGTGCTGGCATCCTCACTCGATTATCAAACTACTCTAGAGCAAGTCGCGCAGCTTACAGTGCCGGAATTAGCGGACTGGTGTACGATTCACATCATAGACGAGGATGGTGCGATCGAGCAGATTGCGGTTGCTCACATCAACCCTGCCAAACTCGAATGGGCATATCAGATTAGAGAAAAGTATCCGCTGAACCCGGATGACCCTCGCGGTGCTGCATACACCTTGCGAACTGGGGAATCTGATTTGGTGCCGGAGATTCCCGATGAACTATTGGTACAGGCAGCGCGTGATTCAGAGCATTTAGAGATTCTGCTGCAGGTTGGATTCAGATCCGTAATGACGGTGCCGCTACGAACTCAGGCACGAATTCTAGGGGTCATTTCCTTTATCTCAGCCGAATCTGGACGACGGTATACCTCAGCAGATTTGCAACTGGCAGAGGAATTGGCGCGTCGTGCTTCCTTGGCGATCGACAATGCTCAGTTATATCGGTTAGCTCAACGCGATCGCGCAAAAGCAGAAGCCGCTAACCGGATTAAAGACGAATTTTTAGCCGTATTGTCCCACGAGTTGCGATCGCCCCTGAATCCGATTCTGGGCTGGGCAAAATTGCTACGAACTGGGCGACTCGATGCCACAAAAACCCAGCAAGCCCTAGAAACGATCGAACGCAACGCCAAGCTGCAAGCGCAATTAATTGAGGACTTGTTGGATGTCTCGCGCATTCTGCAAGGAAAAATGACGTTAAACGTCGCGAGTGTGAATCTAGCAGCAACGATTGAAGCCGGCCTGGAAACGGTACGACTAGCAGCCGAAGCCAAACACATTCAAATCCAGACCACGTTTAATCCTATTTCAGGAACGGTTTCAGGTGATACGAATCGCCTCCAACAGGTAGTCTGGAACCTCCTTTCCAATGCCGTGAAGTTCACCCCAGCCGGAGGACGAATCGAGGTGCAACTAGAGCAAGTTGGCACGTATGCTCAGATTCAAGTCAAAGATACGGGAAAAGGCATCAGTCGAGACTTCTTACCCCATGTGTTTGACTACTTCCGTCAAGAAGATGGCACAACGACTCGACAATTTGGCGGATTGGGATTGGGGCTGGCGATCGTCCGTCATTTTACCGAACTGCATGGAGGAACCGTTCAAGCAGACAGCTTAGGACAGAACTTAGGGGCTACATTTACCATCCGGCTACCGTTAAACCTCGTAGAACCGGAATCCTCTTCTGATGACAGGCACCCAGAAAGTGCGGCAGACTTAGCAGGTGTTCATGTCTTGGTTGTGGACGACGATGCAGATATGCGGGAGTTGGCAGCATTTACCCTGATGCAATCTGGCGCACAAGTTGCCACAGCCGCTTCGGCTGCACAGGCGTTGACTCTCCTGAATCAATCTGTCCCCGATCTGCTGTTATGTGACATTGGGATGCCAGAGATGGATGGTTATGCCCTGATTCGGCACATTAGAAAGTGGTCTCCTGAACAGGGAGGCACGATTCCTGCGATCGCACTTACTGCCTATGCTGGAGAAATCAATCAGCAGCAAGCCTTAGCTGCCGGATTTCAGATGCATATCTCCAAGCCTGTCGAACCTGATGAATTGGTAAAAGCGATCGCCCGTTTGCTAAGGAATGAGAATTAAATAAGTTGCATTTTTTGTAGGTTGGGTTGAGGAACGAAACCCAACCTACGAAGTTATTTAATCCACGATCCTAAGACACTGAATAATTGAGGATTAGCCCAATGCTGCTTGGAATAGATTTAGGAACAGGCTCTGCTAAGGCATTGCTCCTAGGGACAGACGGAACCACTATAGGTGAAGCATCAACATCCTATCCTGTTCATGCACCCCAACCTGGATGGGCTGAGTCGGAACCAGAAGATTGGTGGTTAGCGGTTGCCTCGGCTGTTAGGAAGGCAGTGGGAAATCACGCTCAAGAGGTACAGGCGATCGGACTTTCAGGGCAAATGCACGGTGTTGTCCTAGCTTCGGAGTCGGATCAGCCTCTGCGCCCTGCTATCCTCTGGGCAGATACTCGCTCTAGTGCCACGCTGAACATTTATCATTCGATCGATGCCGCTATTCTAGAGCGCTTGGGCAACCCGATTACGGCTGGAATGGCGGGCCCCACTTTGTTGTGGCTACGAGAACACGAGGCTAATGTTTACACCGAAGCGCGTTGGGCACTCCAGCCAAAAGATTGGCTGCGGTTACGGATGACTGGAGAAGTTGCAACGGAACCATCTGATGCTAGTGGTACTTTGCTTTACGATGTTGTGTCGGACAACTGGGCAGAGGATGCAATCTGGGCGCTGAATCTACGTGGTGATTGCTTACCAAAAATTATCCCCTGTAGTGCGATCGCAGGCTACCTAACAACTATTGCTTCAGAGCATCTTGGCTTAAGAGTTGGCTTACCCGTTATTGCTGGTGCGGCGGATACCGCAGCGGCGGCACTTGGCAACGGACTACTAGAGCCTGGTTTGGTTCAACTAACCGTCGGCACAGGCGCTCAAATCATTACACCTCGATCGCAACCAATTATCGATCGTCATGGTCGTACCCATCTCTATCGAACCGCCCTACCTAACCAGTGGTACACCCTTGCAGCAATGCAAAATGCCGGGTTAGCGCTTGAGTGGGTGCGAGGTATCCTCGGCTTAAGCTGGCAGGAAGTCTATACTAAAGCGTTTTCTGTTCCCCCAGGATGTGAAGGGTTGACATTTTTGCCGTACCTCACGGGTGAGCGAACTCCACACCTTGATCCATATATACGTGGGGCATGGGTGGGGCTGGGACTTCATCACACACAGGCGCACTTGATGCGGGCAGCTTTAGAGGGAGTTGCTTTTGCCTTGCGACAAGGTTTTGAGGCACTTGAGGCAACAGGTTTTAAAGCGACAGAACTGCGTTTAGCAGGCGGTGGAACTGCAGAAATGCCTTGGAAACAATTACTGACTGATGTATTGAGAATACCCCTCTATGCAACTACAGTTGCTGCGGCTTCCGCGCGTGGTGCTGCTCTACTGGCGGGTATCGGAATTGGCGTATACGCAGATGCTAATGACACCATCAAACTGGCAGCCACACCAATGCTTGCTGCCACTCCCCAATCAGTTGATCCAATCCTAGAAGAGGCTTGGTTTCGATATCAATCTCTTTATCCACGACTTAAAAAAATGTGATAGCAGTTATGCCTAAAGGAGGACGTGCTAGAAGCTAGCTACAAATTATTCTTAAGCTAAGACTGCTTAAGAGCAGTCAAATTAAATTACTAAGTTTACTACAAGAAGAGGTACATATTACATGAACATATTAGCTGGAATTAAGCTCCCAAAATCCGCCGAAAGCGCCGATGTATATATACGGTGTAATGAATCTGCATCTATAAACTACCAGGAAAATGACAAAAAAGTTGTTTTATCTCAGGGGGGTGTTGTCTCCTCAAATTCTTACTTTAATTCGTTTTACGAGAGATATTATACTCAATATACAACTCTTAGCTCTATCTACTATGTGCTGAAACTTGAAGGCGATTTTAAAGTTTCTGTTTACAGAGAATTTGATGGACAAAAAAACAAAGAAATAATTTCTGAAGAGAGCTTTGAGAAATGTCAATTCTCTGACCCTGTAAAACTCTCACCAATAAATCTCCTTCAAGGCAAAAAAGCGGGCAGAATATATTTTGAAATAACTTGTTCTAGTGAACAGGGTGAATTTAAAGGGGCCTCGATAGCAACCGATCAAAGTAAAACTAGAGAAGCATCCTTGGGGATTGTCATTTGCACCTTTAAAAAAGAGGACTTCATACAAAATACATTAAGTGCAATTTTTCAAGATGAATTGCTAGAAACCAAGGACTTTAAAGTATTCGTTGTTGATAATGGTAGAACTTTAGATGAAGCTGATTTCGGAAAGCCAAAACTGAGGCTAGTTCCTAATATAAATGCTGGTGGAAGCGGGGGCTTTACCAGAGGGTTGGTGGAAGCTTTAGAGGAAAAAAAATATTCTCACTTTTTGCTTATGGATGATGATATAGAGTTAGAAAGTGAATGTATTTATAAATTATTTCCTTTGTATGAATACGCCAATTCTGATTTTGCTGTAGCGGGTGGACTGCTAAATTTACAGAAAAAGCATATCTTGTATGAAGCAGGAGCATCGTACAACGCCTATTCTAAAACTAGAGGATTTGGGCCTGGGGCATTAATTGCTTTAAATTATAATATCGATTTACGAGATTCTAATTCTCTCAACAGGTTGCTCAAGGAAGAAGATGTAGACTATGGCGGATTTTGGTTTTTCTCTTTTTCTAAGGAACTTGTTGAACAAACTCAATTACCGCTGCCTTTATTTATCAAAATAGATGATGTAGAGTTTGGTTTAAGAATAAAAGAGTTGGGCAATAACATTGTAGCTTTTCCATCAATGGCGGTGTGGCACCAACCAGCGGCGGCCAAAAATGTAAATTGGGAAAATTATTATTATATCCGCAATGATTTAATAGCTTATTCCATCCATTACTCTCCAGAATATATGGCTGCAGTTGAGCATTTGACAAAAGTAATCCTTCAGGCTTTAGCAAACTTTGATTACAATCATGTAGAGATGGTTGTAAAAGCTTTTGAAGACTATCTAAAAGGCCCAGATTTTATCAAAAACACTGACCCAGAAAGCTTTCACATGAGCATTGTAAAGCTTAGTAAAAGCTATAACAACCAAAATGAGGTAGATAAAGTAGCTGGTACTAACCTTTTGACTAGGTGGTTTAAAGTTGCTGCTGAAGGTATTAATGAATGGTCATCCGTAAGTGAAAAATGGAAAAGTGCTTCAAAGGAAATGACATCTACTATATTTTGGCAGCAATACCTTGGGCTAAAGAAATAGAATTGACCGCCTCCACTGGTTAATGGTTGACAGCTTAGGCTGCTAGCAACTCAACAATCCACCACAAAAGCGCCTTGGGATTAATTGTGGTAGTTGACACTCTCCCGTCACAGCGTAGGGCTGTTTCGGGGCAACCACGGGGAGTAGGGGTCGGATTGCCCCTACGGAAAATCAGGCTTTTGTAGTTTCGGGGCAACCACGGGAGGATTGCCCCTACGGAAAATCAGGCTTTTGTAGTTTCGGGGCAACCACGGGAGGATTGCCCCTACGGAAAATCAGGCTTTTGTAGTTTCGGGGCAACCACGGGAGGATTGCCCCTACGGAAAATCAGGCTTTTGTAGTTTCGGGGCAACCACGGGAGGATTGCCCCTACGGAAAATCAGGC
>NZ_JAUBOX010000121.1:0-16636 GCF_036700445.1 Microcoleus sp. T3_B1 | reverse complement strand
CTACCTAATTATCAACAAGGCATAAGAGCTATGAGGCTTATTCTATCAGCGTTATAGGTGACTTGTCGCCCCGACAGGGTTAAACCATAATATATCCAAAGCTATCATTAACGAAGCCAAGCAATCTCAATCCCTCATTGCTATTGAGGATTTAACAGGTATTCGAGCTAGAACCAATCAGAAACCGAGAAACAAGACTGAACGAAGACGGTCTAATTCTTGGGCTTTCTACCAACTGCGTCAATTTCTCGAATACAAAGGAATAAAAGAAGGAATTGAGATCCTAGCAGTTAACCCTGCTTATACCAGTCAAACCTGTCATTGTTGTCTGCACATTGGACTCAGAAACAATAAGTCTTTTAAGTGTAGTAATAAAGCTTGTGGATGGATTGGGGATGCTGATAATAATGGCTCGTTGATGATAGCTTTAGTGGGGCTGAGTGTAAACCAGCCTGGAGGTTCAGAATTGTTGGCTTGTCCAATTGATTCTAGGGCTACTGAAAGCCTACGCTGTACGCTTGCGTCAGCGTAGGTAGTTTACCCATGATTTATCTGGACGTGCAACTAGCTCCTGGCAAGCAATTTACCTTACCGGGTCATTACAGCGAACAGGCTGTTTACAGCGTAACAGAGGGGCTTATGATCGATGGAGTGCCTCTGGAACAACATCGGTTGGCAGTTCTCACTTCAGGCACTGAAGTAAACATTTCTGCTTCCGGCAAGGCTCGTTGTATTGTGATTGGCGGTGAACCTGTTGGTGAGCGCCATAAGTGGTGGAATTTTGTTTCGAGTCGGCACTCGCGCATTGAGCAAGCCAAACTCGATTGGAGAGAGGGACGCTTTGCTCAGGTTCCTCAAGAGACAGAGTTTATTCCGCTGCCAGAAGAGCCACCTTCTCAAGCAGAGCAACCGTTGTGAATAACCGCAGCGATTTAAATTAAAAAACTGTTTTTTGATTCAGAATTCGTCTTTTTCACCTGACGGGGTTGTCACCCCGTCAGATTTGTGGATTGACAGCCGGGAAAAATCATAGGTTTTTTACTTGATTAGAGTTTTTGTTTATACCATAAATATGCAACCCTAATTAAGTAGGTGAGAATATTGTAGGGATGATTGATTAATTGTCCCTACAATTTTAGAAGGGTAATTATATCAAGTCTGAACGAGCGATCGCAATACCTGAGAGTCTGGAGGGTTGACGAATAGTTACACCAGGAATCCGAGTTCCGGGTGAACCCGTCCCTACAGGATTGGGATGCTTTCGTAACTATCTGCCTATATTCCGCTTCATGCGATCGAGTTCTTCGTCTGCTTCCCAGCGTTGAAACTTTTCTTCTAAAGGATCTGCGGCATTAAAACTGTTATAATTTGAACTCTGATTCCAACCCTTTGTATCCCAATTTTGCTCTGTTTTAGCGGTAGTGCGAGTTGCAGCTTCGGCTGCTTTTGCTCGGACTTCTTTTCTCCTTACTTGAATTTGGCGGTACAGTTCTTTTGCTTTTTCAATCCGTTCTTTGCAGCCTTGCATTTGCCCCCAGCGCTGATTTCCCTGACGCAGCAAAGCGGCTTGCCGCTCTTGGGCGGCTTGAGCTAAATCGAGCCTTTGAGCAGCTTTAGCTTTGTTGATGCGATCGTTCCAGCGCTGAATTTCTTGGGCGGCCGAGAGAATTTCGGCTTGCAGTTTTTTCTCTTGTTTTTGGATATCGAGAATCAGCCGCAGAGTGTCTTCTTCTTGTTCCTTCAGTTGTTCTTCTATTGCCTGCAATTCCAGATGGGGATTGCTACGCAAAAATTCTTCTAATCGGGTTTCTAGAAAGCGGCTGAAATCATCAAATAAGCCCATTTTTTATAATTCCTCAGTCATCTGTTATGAGTCATTAGTCATTGGTCATTAGTTATTAGTCATTGGTTCTTAGTCACTGGAGATTGATTATCGATCCTGAGTTGTTAGTTATAGCAGAAGAAAGTTCGGTAACGAATTGGGGAAGCGATTTAACGGATAGAAGGAAGAAGCAATAAGAGCAATGGTTTCAGCAATTAAGAACGTCTTGGCGGTTCCTATATTATAACTTTTTTCACTGCTCGTGATATACAGCCCGATCGCTGCCCATTACTGATTACCGATGACCTAAGTCATAACTAATGACTGAGGACTAATGACTCATAACTGATGACTGATTAGAACTTTTGGCCGACAAAAACCGATCGCACATCTCCTCCCTTGCGGATAACTGCTTCTTGATTTTTGATTTCTGCCAGCGTCCAACCGCTAGCGCCGATGCTTTCGCCGACATAAATTCTGCGGGCTACGCCGTCTACTTCAAACAAAGCAGCAGATCGATCGCCCAACTCCAAAATCCCTACCAGCGTGTGGGCGGAAGTCGGGGCGCTGCTGACTGCTGGTGCCGATTGCTCGGGCGCGGGCGCAGATTGCTGGGCGGCTGCGGGCGCTGGTGCCGGTTCGGTTTCGCGAGCCAAAATCTTTGGCTGGGGAGACTCCGAGGGGGAAGGGGAAGCGGCGACGGGCTCTCGATTGCCCGCAGCGGCGATCGCACGACCGGAGGCTGGAGCAGCAGGCGAGGGGGAAACTGCCCCGGTTTGAGGAGCAGCCGGAGCAGCCGGAGCAGCCGGAGCAGCAGCCACCTGAGCAGGCGGAGCCACAGTCACCTGAGCGGGGGGAGGGATGACTACGACTTGGGGTGCTGGTGCTCCCGGCTGCGCGCCGGCTTGTTCTAGGGCATCAGCGATGCGGTTGACTGCTGTCGAAAGACCTGCTGTTGCCGGTGGCGCGCCGGAAATTGGAATGCTCGGCAGCGTCCCTGGGGTGGGGGCTCCGGGAACTCCTGCAAGTTGCGGGTTAGCTTGGGGTGCTTTTTTTTGTTCGATCGCTTCTAGCGAGCGCTGCACGTATTCCACAAACGGGGTGTCTGGTGCTGTTTTGCCACTTGCTACCGACCTCTCTGGTGCGGGGGTGGCGGGCAAGCGCACGAGTCCCGACCTGCTTGCGAGCCATAACCCCATGACTAGCAGCAGCGACCCACAGGCTGCTCCCAGCAGGATTCTGTCGAATGATTGTTTGGACTGCTGTTTTTTGGTTGTTTCTAGGGCGACTTGGCGGGCGATCGCTTCTACGTCTTTTTCGCCCCGCGGTGGCTGGGGGGGTGCCAACTGCGACAAAACTATTTGAGGTACCGAGATCGACTTGAGCGCCACGAATTCTGGCTGCACGGGTTCCGATGGCAGTCCGCCGCTACCGTCGAATGCTCCATCGACTCCTTCAAACAGTTCGTCCATCAACCGATCTGCGTAGGACTCTACTGCCACTGCTTCGGCTGGCACTGTTTCCACCGTCGCCCTCACGGCGATCGGCTCTGACGCTGATTCCAAAGACATCTGTTTGGCGATTACTTTTTGAGGCATAGTTTTCTGTTTGCTCCCGCTCCTCGACAACCCTGAGATTCTCAACTTCAGACTTCTACAGGATAGTTGTGATGTTGACCAATTCTTGGTTCAGAACAGGTCAATTGTATCTCACCCATCACCATATTTTTAGTCCTCGGCCAACTTACTTTGCCCGATCGACTTTTGTTTTACCTGTTTTGTGCCTTTTCGCCCCTGTTTTCTGCTGCCAGTCTTATTTGCTTACCCTGACTTTTACTGCATATTCTAGTGCTTTTGTCAACCCCACCCTCCGGGGCTTCGCTGTTTTTGACACACAGCTTTACTTGAGGCGATCGCAAAAAAAGCGGTTTTTTTGCCGCTGTTTCCGATCGCATTGCAGCTTTGACAAGGATTTCAGACTTTTATCCGTCTTAAGTTTGTTAGTCAGTTTGTTTGACAGTAATAACAAGCTACAGATTTTATAACTTTAATAGTACCATAGCTTCATCACAATTAGGTAATAAATTGTCAAACGTTGCAAAATCGTCGGCTAAATAAGAATCATTCCTAATAAAATTTTTACATTTTTTTACAACATTGTTTGTAATATGAAAATAAGAAAAATCCTTAAGCTTAAACATAACTTTCACTTATAATTAGGAGCGCGCGGTCAAATTTTTGCAGAAAATAGCAAACTCTAAATTTGCCTGATTCAGCGCAGCAAGAAAATTGTCATTGCTGGAGCTTGACAGAGGATAAAAGCTGAGGGGAATATCTAGCGAAACTTGTGCAGCATCCCAACGGCGAGTTCCGGCTTTCGCATTAAAAATACAGGTTGGACGATCGCTCCGAATTGAGGCATAATAAAGGTACATACATTAGGTAAGGCAACATCTCATGGTTAACGTTATCCGAGGCGATGTAGATAAACCAGAGTCATCTAGAAGGCTAGCTGAGTTCTTTGAGAAGAGAAGCGATATCGATGGCAGCTTATATCTAGGATACCCAATAATCGGAACCTCTCAGGGGGGCTATCAGATTGATGCTCTTTTGGTATCCAGAGAGCAGGGTGTTGTTATTTTTAACATTGTGGAAGGAACTGATATCAGCCTAAACATAGAAGAAGTACAAGATGAGAGCATAAATAAAATTCAATCTAAACTACTTCAACAGAAATCTCTCACGAACAAAAGAAAATTAATGGTAGAACTTGGTGTGGTAACATATGCACCAGCTTGGAGTCATAAACCAGAGCGTTTAGACGATGAATATCCGGTCATAATTAGTGATTCAGAACTTACAAACTACTTGGAAAAACTAGAATGGCCATCATCGAGTGAATATTTTGAAGAACTTAACTCAGTCATACAAGCTATGACTTCCATAAGAAAAAGAAATCAGCGCAGCTATGTTAAGCAAGAAAACTCCAGGGGAGCAAAGCTCTATAAACTAGAAGAATCAATCGCCAACTTAGACAGAAATCAAAGTGCAGCAGTAATTGAAACAGTCGAAGGTGTCCAGAGAATTAGAGGTCTTGCTGGTTCGGGTAAAACCATAGTTCTAGCTCTTAAAACTGCATATCTACACGCAAAACACCCCGATTGGCATATTGCTGTAACTTTTAATACCCGTTCGTTGAAAGGTCAGTTTAAGCAGCTTATTAATACTTTTACTATTGAGCATAAAAGTGAAGAGCCAGATTGGGAAAAAGTCAAAATAATTCATGCTTGGGGAAGTCCTTCAATAGAAGGAATTTATTATGAATTTTGCAAAAGACATAATATTGAATATCGAGATTTAAATTCAGCAAAAACGATGGCTAAATATGGTCAAGAGTTTGATAGAGTTTGTGAGGAAGCTCTTAATAAAATTAAAAATTATCAGCGGTATTATGATGCTATACTTATTGATGAAGCCCAGGATTTTTCTAAACATTTCTTGCGACTTTGCTATGAAATTTTGAAAGAGCCAAAAAGAATGGTTTATGCTTATGATGAGCTTCAAAATCTAAATAAAAAGACAATGGAATCACCGGAAGTCATCTTTGGAACAGATGTTCACGGTAAACCACGTGTTCAACTTCAGAACAAAGCAGGGGAATCGAAACAAGACATTATTTTAGAAAAATGCTATAGAAATTCTCGTCCCATCCTAACTTCTGCACACGCTTTAGGTTTTGGTATATATAGAAATGAAGGATTAATCCAGATGTTTGAAAATGCTGGATTATGGAGAGATATTGGTTATGAAGTAGAGGCAGGAAGCCTGGAAGATGGAAAATTTGTTAAGCTTTCTAGGACTAACAATACCAGTCCTAAGTTCCTGGAATCTCATTCAGATATTGAAGACTTAATTATGTTAAAATCTTTTGACAGCAACAAAACACAAATAGAATGGCTAATAAATGAAATCGAAAAGAATCTTAAGGAAGATGAATTGAAAGGTGACGACATAATGGTTATCCACTCTAATCCACTTACAACTAGAGAGGCTGTTGGAGACGCTAGAGCTTTACTATTTGAAAAGCGGATTAACTCTAACCTTGCTGGAGTAACAACTTCACCAGATGATTTTTTTCGTGAAGAAACGATCACTTTTACGAGTATCAATAGAGCTAAAGGAAATGAAGCTGCAATGATATATGTGATCAATGCTCAAGAATGCTTTTCAGGTTATGAACTTGCCATAAAAAGGAATATCTTATTTACTGCGATGACAAGAAGCAAAGCTTGGCTAAGAGTATTAGGTTATGGTGAAAATATGAGAGGTTTAGTAGAAGAATTTAATAAAATTAGGGAAAAAAAGTTTGTTCTTGAATTCACTTATCCTACAGAAGAAGAGCGCAAAGAAATGAACCTTATTAATAGAGAGATAAAGCTACAGGGAGGCGGTCTTATGGCTAAGTCACGTAGTAGTCTAATAATAGATTTAATTGAAGCTCTTGAGAAAGGTGAAATCCAAAAAAAAGACTTACCCCAAGAGTTAGTAAATAAACTAAAAGACAAGCTTTGAGAATCTTTAACATCTCCAGACAAAAATCTCAAACTTTTATTCTGCATCAAGTAAAATCTAATTTATGAATAAGTTTAATGACTAGCCATCAAGAGATTTTCAAAGAAATTAAGGAAATCACTCAAAAATTAATATTAATTGGTTTATCGGATAAACAAAATTTTCCTTCATCTACACAGACTGGTAAAGGTAGTTATAAAATCGCATATTCTGGAATGCAGGATCTCTCAATAGTATTAAAAAATGTTGATTACAAAGAGATGTATGAGGAATTAGATAGAAATGACAACTATAATATCAAAATGATTGATGGTGCGTTAATCCAGTTGATGTATACTTATAAAAATTCTAGTTTTATTTCACATAGATTAGCCTTCTTTCCATCACCATTTTTGGAAAACTTTCAGAATGATCCGGAGATTTATGAAAATGACGAAATATATGCAGACATAATAGCAAAAAATATATTGCCAGTACCAATTAGATTTGATTACGATCCAGACAACCATCAGGAATTAGATCACCCGAAATCCCATCTAACTTTGGGACAATTTAAAAATTGTAGAATACCTGTTTGTTCTCCCATAGCACCCAGTACATTCATATCTTTTATTCTTGGTAGTTTTTACAACACCGCATTTAAAAAATTCACAGCTCAACTTACATTTTCCAGTAAGCTTTTTAATAAAACTATAACTTCCGGAGAAAAAAAGATATTGCACATAGCTATTGAATGACCAAAGAAATTAGCATACTTAACTTTAAGTAAGTGGGTACAAATAAACATCACGTGGGGAGGGCGGGTTTTGCCACAGTAAACTCGATTCTAGTATAGAAGCTACGCTAAACCAGCCCCTACAAGACCCTACAATATATTATTGTTTTTTCGTGATGTTCTACAGCACAACCCAAATTAACCCACCCGTTCGGCCAATTCCAACCAGCGCTCAGTCGCATGATCGATCTGCTGCGTCAACTGAGCTAAACGATCCGATAACTTCTTTACCTCCGCAAACCCGCTCGGAGCATTGTTAGACAATCTCTTCTCAATCTCTTGTTTCTCAGCTTCCATCTTCGGAATTTGACTTTCTAATTGTTCGTATTCCCGCTTCTCATTAAATGAAACTTTGGTGGAGCTTTGAGTGGAACTCTTGGATTTTGAATTGTTAGATTCAGCGGTGCGTGTTAGTTTTTCTTTTTCTTTTTGTTCTTTGATTTCCTTGGCTTCTTCGGCTTTTTTGTAGTCTAAATACACTGAATAATTGCCGGGATACAAGCGCAAATTGCCACCCGGTTCCAAGGCGAAAACCATGTCGATCGTGCGATCGAGAAAATAGCGATCGTGGGACACCACAATCACGCAGCCGTTAAAATCTTCGAGATAATCCTCCAAAACCGCCAAAGTCTGCACGTCTAGGTCGTTTGTCGGTTCGTCCAAAATCAGCACGTTCGGCGCACTCATCAGCACTTTCAACAGAAATAATCGGCGCTTTTCCCCGCCCGAAAGTTTGTTAATCGGTGCATACTGTTGGTTCGGTGGAAACAGAAACTTTTCCAACATTTGAGAAGCGGTAATGATTTCCCCATCCGCCGTTTGCACCAACTCGGCCACACTTTTCAAGTATTCAATAACTCGCTGGTCTTCGTTCGGCGTCAAATCCTCTGAATGCTGGTCAAAATAACCGATATGAATGGTTGTGCCAATTTCGACAGTACCCGAATCCGGCTGAATGCGTCCGGTGATGATATCCATCAGCGTGGATTTTCCCGCACCGTTGCAGCCAATAATTCCAATCCGGTCTTCGGGCGTGAAATTGTAGGTAAAATCTTTAATTAAAGTGCGATCGCCGTAAGCTTTACTGATATGCAGTAACTCAATCACCTTCTTACCAATCCGGCGGCCTGCTGTGGCAATTTCGACTTTGCCGTTGGCTGTTTTGAACTCCTGGGCTCGCATATCTTTAATGCGATCGATCCGAGCTTTTTGCTTGGTACTCCGCGCCTTCGGCCCGCGTTTGAGCCATTCCAATTCGCGCCGCAATACACCCGCGTGTTTGCGAACTGTGCTGGCGGCCGATTCTTCAGCTAAGGCTTTTTTCTCCAAGTAATAAGCGTAATTGCCAGCATAATTGTAAAGGTCGCCGCGATCGATCTCTAGGATGCGATTGGTAACGCGATCGAGAAAATAGCGATCGTGCGTAATCAGCAGCAAAGCACCGCGATAGCCGTTCAAATAGTTCTGCAACCACTCCACAGACAGCGCATCCAAGTGGTTTGTCGGTTCATCCATCAGCAACACATCGGGCTCGGACAACAAAGCCGTTGCTAAGGCAATTCGCTTGCGGTAGCCGCCCGACAAGTCGGCAATTTTCGCATCAAAATCCTCAATCCCCAACTTGGTCAAAATCAATTTGGCCTTCGTTTCCAAGTCCCACGCATCCACCTCATCAATGCGTTCCGACACCGCAGACAGACGCGCCATCAGCTTGTCTGTATCGCCTTTGCCGTGGGAAAGTTGATCGGAAATTTCCTCGTATTCTCGCACTAAAGCCATTTGTTCGCCACTGTCAGCAAATACTTGCTCTAAGACAGTGTGATTTTCGTCTAAATCCGGCTGTTGGGGGAGATAGACAATTGTAGACCCTGGATTGACCCAGCGATCGCCAGAGTCGATCGACTCCATACCGGCAATCATTTTCAGCAGGGTTGATTTCCCGGAACCGTTGGTGCCGATGAGTCCGACTTTATCGCCTTCATCCAGGCTGAAACTGGCATCTGTCAAGAGTTCCTTGATGCCGAAGTCTTTTTTGATCGATCGCAGAGTAAAAATAGTCATGAGTATATAAAATTATTTACCTAACTTTTGACATCGATAAGCGAATTGCGGTATTTTAGGTTATATCATATATTGTAACGCATCTGCAATACAATTATAGGAACAATCTAGACTAAAAAAGTGAATGTTCCAAATAGATTTCACACTAGATGCTTTGTTTTTCTATGATATCAGAAGTAGGACTATCAAAAAGGCGTGATTTTCAGTTTAACTGGGACACTTGATCTGGTTTCATCCGAACTAATCTTGATGTTGCGAGGGCCAAAATGAAAAGAGATCGTATTACAAGCAATCCAAAGCGGATGAACGGGCAACCATGTATTCGCGATCTTCGGCTTACTGTTTGTCGAGTGATCGAGCTGCTAGCAACTTATCCCGATCGAGAAGAGCTAGATCAAGAGTTTCCAGAACTAGAGGATGAAGATATCCGGCAAGCCCTAGGTTTTGTATCTTCTTACCTTGACGAGCTCATCATTGAGCTACCTAATCGCTAGTGAGTTAACTACTATTACAACTGAATAAACCGCTTTTTTACATTATTTCATACAAAACACTAAATTGGGTATGACGAGGAGATTGACAAACAAAAAACCTAGGCGGTAAAATGAGGAAAAAAGCACGGATAATTCTCAAATGAACGATCGATCCTCAGCAGATTTGATATCACCCGCAGAGTTACACCGCCAGCTTAATGACTTACTCAAGCAACTATCACCAGAACGATTACAGGTGCTTGCTGATTTTGCGGCTTACTTAGCAAATGCTGAAAGCGAAGCTGCAACTCAAGAACTTTTGGAAATTTCTGGATTGCTAGAGCGAGTTAAGCAAAATCGAGCAACTCCTAAAACTGATTATACAAAGTGGAGAACTCTTCGCAATGTACTATAATATAGATAAGCTGTTCGACATTTAAAGGACGATTGTAGGGTGCGTCAGTACAAGCGTTTCCCTTGTAAGCGTAAGTGTTCTAGCTGACGCACCTTACCCGGTTCGTTAGTCGTTTAAATGCGTAACAGCTTACCAACAAAAGTTGGAGTATCTTTTTATGTCCTTGTTATATAGACGCAGGTGCTTATGTCTCAAGCAATTAGGCAAGACATCATCAATATCGCCGAAGAGCAGATTGACGAAATAAAGCAAAAGATTGACTACCATACTACAGAATACACTATCGAATTCATAGTCGATAAATACCTGGAACAAGATGGTGGAGGGATCGGTGAGATTTATATCCCTGAATTTCACAGAAACTTGAGATGGGATATTAATCATCAATCTCGATTCATTGAATCCATTATTATTGGTGTTCCTATTCCTGCCATGATTGTCGTAGAAATCTATGAAACTGGAAGACTAGAAATTGTGGATGGCTCTCAGAGGGTGAGGACTCTTGCAGCTTTCATGACAAATCAGTTGCAATTGAGTAATCTCCAAACATTAGATTCTCTAAATGGTTCCTATTTTAATGATCTCGCACCCTCACGCCAAAGAAAGTTTAAATATACTTCGCTTAGAATGATAATTCTCTCAGACAAAGCTGATGAAAAAGTAAGGAATGATATTTTCTATCGCATCAACACCAGTAATCTCGATCTAACTCCTAATTCTAATAGTCTGCTACCAAACTCATAAGCCTGAGAATATGAAACCAAGAATTGACTATGCTAAGAATAAACTTTTAAGTCGCAGCCTATGAAAGAGTTCATCAGAGACTTTAACAGGCGAGTGGCAGAAATCCAGAAATATTTTGAATTAGTAGATAAAATTGAACAAATTGGTGCATTATCTTCTAAATCAATCATCTTCCCATCAGGTGAATATATTGTTGATAGCGAGATTCAAAAAATCTTGCAGTCTCATTGTTACCTGCTATTATACAATCTTGTCGAATCTTCTATCAGAAATGGTATAACTGCCATTCATGATGTTATTTTAGTCGAGCAATTAACTTATAAAGATTTAAGTCCCAAAATAAAGAGATTGTGGTTGCTGAACGATAAAAGTAAAAGTTTCAGAGACTCATATATCAAAAAGGATAACGTAGCTGACAATCTTCAGGAATTAATTAAATCGGTTTTGGATGATGAGATGGTTTTGTTAGATCCATCTAATATTCCCATATCGGGAAATTTGGATGCTAAAACTATCAAAGAACTCATAGATATGTATGGCTTCTTTGGAAATTTAGGAGTTGCGAGTAGAGAAATAGATGACATTCTGAATTTTGTGGTTAAGATTCGATGTGATTTGGCACATGGAAATGTTTCGTTTTGTGATGCTTCGAGTCAAATACTTTGGAGCAAGTTAGTTGATGACAAAGATAAATTGGTAAAATATATAACTCATCTGCTGAATAATATTGATGATTACATTGAGAAGAAGAAATACAGAATCTAGCAGTCGATTTTGATGCGTAAACCTTCGCTAAATCGCGATAGCCAGTGGAGATTGAAAAACCAAAATCCTCTGCGGTAAAATGAGGGAAAAAGCACGGATAATTCCCAAATGAACGATCGCTCCTCAGCAGATTTGATATCTGTGACAGAGTTACACCGCCAGCTTAATGACTTACTTAAGCAACTATCACCAGAACGATTACAAGTGCTTGCTGATTTTGCGGCTTACTTAGCCAATGCTCAAAGCGAAGCTGCAACTCAAGAACTTTTGGAAATTTCTGGATAGCTAGAGCAAGTTAAGCAAAATCAAGCAACTCCTAAAACTGATTACACAACCTGGAGAAGTCTTCGCTCCGATGTATGAAGTTGTTCTCCATCCTGATGCTCAAAAGGTTTATGTCAATGCTGACAAAGCCCTAGCGAAGAAAATTGCCCGATGTTTGGAGCAGTTAGAACAAACTCCTCAGTTGCACCCTAACATTAAAGCCCTCAAAGGAGATTATGCAGGGTACTATCGCTACCGAATCGGGGACTACAGAGTGATTTACTCGATCGATGATGAAGTGGTGCAGGTATTTGTTGTGGCGATCGCTCATCGCAGTCAAGTCTATGAATCGTGAGGGCGAGTTAGTCAGCCCAGCAACAAGAGCGATCGATTTAATCAGTAAACCATCGACTCCATACCCGCAATCATTGTCAGCAGCGTTGATTTCCCGGAACCGTTTGTGCCGATGAGTCCGACTTTATCGCCTTCATCCAGGCTGAAGCTGGCATCTGTCAAGAGTTCCTTGATGCCGAAGTCTTTTTTGATCGATCGCAGAGTAAAAATAGTCATCAGTATAGAAAGTCATTTACCTAACTTCACTTTAGTGTAGCATGGTGTTGCGTGTATTAATTGCATTATTTCGGAATCGTATTGCGTCTTGTACCGCATCTTCGATCTAACTCTAAGTTAGAGCTAAATGTTGAGCGATTGTTGTTTTATATTTTCTATTCCGATTCAATTATCATCTCAGGTTTCCAGTGATGAATTTAGATGAAAGAAAACTAGCAGTTAGGCATTTTTACGAGCTGTTTTGCGAAGCGAACGCTGAGACTTCTTTATACGAGACAGTAGTCCACAATAAATGCCCTGACGTTTGCCCAATCTATCAAAAAATTGCCCGTCTTAAATTGTTAGCAATATCTGTTTCTTCAGGTTTCGATTGTATAGAAATTGAGAGAATACAGCAGAATATCCCTCAAACTGTTACTGATGCTTTCGACCGTCACTTCTGGTATTCCCAGTGGACTCTTAGTGAATTATCTCTCGTAAAAATTCCGATTGCTGAACAAGACACATTTTTTTTGTTTGTTGTAGGGTTGTGTGATGATGGTTGGGAAAACAATGCTAGGTTTATCGAAATTTTTGCCCAAAAAGGCGAGTTTCTCGGCGCAACAGATTTGTACTGCGATCGAGCAGTGAAATGGAGAGAAAAACAATTCACCAATCAGGACTATAGAGACATTAGAGGCGAGCCGCCGCCTCCTTGGTCGGGAGATATTCCTAACGATTTATCTTACCGCGAACCTTTATCGTCAGAAGAAATACTCGACGAGAATCTGTCTTGCTTGTCCTTAGAGACTCTGTACTACCATGAACCTTTATGGTCTGAAGAAATGTTGTGGCAATCTGCTATAAAAATTGAGAATGAAGGGGCAGTTATTCGTTATGTTCTTCCCGCTCAAACTTACGGTATTTAATTTCCTGTTTTGATATTAAACCGATTCATTTACAGCAAGTCATGGAAGAATTACTGAGTCAGCTTAAACAGCTAGGATTCTATCGATATGAAGAATCGGAAACGATCGAAATATTGGAGAGGCTTTCAATCCAAACATCCTCACCTTGGGTGTTCGATGGAAAATACCAATACGATTCTTTAGATACGGTGACAGAAAGCGATGGAGTATATATCAACGAAGGCTTATTGTGGTTAGACGCTCCGCATCCTCAATACAGTCTTTGCTTCCTTAGCAGAGAAGACTTATCCGAATGTGTTTACGCCTATGCACTTGAGGAACTCAAACCTATTTTAGAAAGAGCTGGTGCGATCGTCAATGACATTGATGAGTTTGAAGCAGATAATGGTGATTCCTTTTTAAGGCTTAATGAAGTTGACTACCTTATTTGTCCCTCAGCAGTAAATTCATTTGCTACACGTACTATTGACAAGTGGAATTTTGTCACAGCGAAAACTTTGCTAGCAGCAAACAACTTATTAGCACACGCTCAGTCAGAGGAAAGAATTTATGTAGTTAGAGAGTTAGATGAAGATGGTTTATATATCGCAATTTTAACATCTAAAATGTTTGGATTAATTCATGAAAATTCACTATTAATAAATGAGCTAAAGCCTCAAAAAATAGAAACTTACTTTGCACAGTATCTTGATATGTCTAGATATCAACCTTAATAACATGAGCGATATCGATAATATTAAAATGCCAAATTACGATCGCTTTGAAGTGCGAATTAATCGAACATCTTTGCCTTGGACATTAGGCAATAAACTTGATGTAGCTGAGATTCATATCAACCATCAACCGCTAATAGAATTAGTGCGCCAAGTTGAAGAACCACTTGTTAGAGCAGAGATTCAGGAGCGGCGATCGGCAGGAGAGACTATTGATGAATCAGATTTTCCACCGGGAGATTACTTATACTTACCACCTTCTAGGATTCTGCTGCCCTCACGAAACTTGCTCGACGAGCCTTGGCATTGTGGATTTGAGTTGCAATCTAACGATCCACAGGCTGGGAAAGCGATTGTTTTAGGTTGCACTTGTGGGGTGATTCAGTGCTGGTTTATGCAGGTTAGGATCGCACTTAATGAATCTACTGTTGAGTGGGCAGATTTTGGTCAGTTTCATCGTGATTGGCAATATAGTCTAGGACCATTTAAGTTTGACCGAGAGCAATATGAATCTGAACTGTGCAAATCGTATGTATGAAGTTCTTCTCTATCCTGATGCTCAAAAGGTTTATGTCAATCTGGATCGTCCACGCCTTCCAATGTACTATAATTTAGATACCAACCTTTGTTGGAGTATTTTTTTATGTCCTTGCAAGAGCTTAAAGAAAAAGCCAGCCAACTATCAGTCAGCGATCGCCTTGCCCTGCTAAGTGCGATCGTTCAATCCCTGCAAAGTACACCAGAAATCGAGAATTGGCAATATTTAATTGCACGTCCTCATCCTTGGCGCAAACAACTTTACATTAAGGGACGTAAATTACTGGCATCGACTATTTGGCGAGACATGACTGCCAATGGGATGTCACCCGAACAAGCTGCCAAAAATTGGGATTTACCCCTGTCTGCTATCTATGAGGCGATTCATTACTGTCAGAATCATCAGGAACTCCTAAAATTAGAAGCAGACGAGGAACGCTATCGATTGGAAGCAAAAAAAGTCCAACTTGAGCCGACGAATGCTGCTTGACGAAGATTCTCAAGCAAAATATTTAGTCAATAAGTAAAGAGGCTGAATGAAAACCGATCGCCCTACCAATTGACCAAATCACCAAATTCTGCCAACAGTGGCAAATCATCGAACTCTCGCTCTTTGGTTCGATCCTTCGTGACGACTTTCATGCAGACAGCGACATCGATATCCTAGTGGCTTTTGCCCCCACGGCCGACTGGAGTTTACTCGATCGCGCCCAAATGCAGGAAGAACTCGAAGCAGTGCTAAGTAGACGAGTCGATCTAATCAGTAAACGGGCGATCGATCGCAGTTCCAACTGGATTCGCCGCCTTTGAAATTCTCTCTACTGCTCAAACTATTTATGTCAAATAGCTGCGATCGCGCTTCCTTAATCGATCGCTCTTTTTATTTCAACAACTGCTTCTCCCGTTTTACCCGTTGCGCGATCGAATATTGTTAGGGAGATGTGCCTATCAACTGCTTCAACAGATGGCTGAAATGAAATTGACTCATGCCCAGCAATTGAGCTAAACCTGCAAGCTTAATATCTTGATTCAGATGTTCGTTGATTTACTCAGTTTGCGTTTCTGATTTTATTGTACTTCGCCAGTGCGATCGCTATCTCTGCGGTGCTTTTGAGAACTGGCATTGCAAGCCATAGCTTGATTGTGCCTAGATAGCAATCACGTTTGAAGTCACTCTAGAAATATAAAGTTTTAATTTTAATAATTTTCGCTGACTTTAGTTCGCTTGGTGTCCAACTTAAAGATTCAACAGACAGCCGCCACCTTGACATGGCTGGCAATACGCACCTTACTTGTATCTAGAGACGGGTTGTTTCAACCATATCTTCTCTACCTTTAGGAAGAGATAAATCCGCCCCGATCTAACCAGGCAAAAATAATGTTTTGAGTAAAAAGGCGGGGGTGGAAAGTACGAATGCCGATTGTAGGGTTTCCTTGCCTGTCATTCCCAAGTGCGATCGCCGAAGATAAGAGTATAGAAATTAAACGGCTGGTTTTCACCCGCCCTTACACAAAATGAACTCACAACTAGAACAACAAGTAACAATTCTACAAGACGAAACAGCAGCGGCCGGGAATTCAGCCAACCCAACAGTTGAAACTCATGTATTCACATCAGAATTTGTAACAGAGGAAAAAGTCAGAGTGGAAGAATTTAAGATTAGCGGCGACAGCCTAATTGCTAAAGTCAAAGAACTAATTCAGCAAGGAAAACTCCGCCGCCTTGTCATCAAAAACTCGCAAGGGCGGACTTTGGCAGACATTCCGCTGATGGCTGGATTGGTAGGCGGCGTTGCCGGCTCAGTAGTCTTTCCAATTGCTGCTGTACTTGCTACAGTAGGGGCAGTTGTGGCTCATTTGACTGTAGCAATCGAGCGCAAAGAATAGTCATTAGTAATTAAAAATCTTCTCTTCAAGTCCGCGAAGGCGGACTTTGTTTGTTTAGGAATGAGAATTAAATAACTTCCACAAGTTTGTGGGATGGGCGTCCCGCCCGTCCAAAAAGGACGGGCGGGACG
>NZ_JAUBOX010000120.1:0-16729 GCF_036700445.1 Microcoleus sp. T3_B1 | reverse complement strand
AGGAAAGAAGAAGAAGGAAGGAGCCAGAAGAAGGAAGGAGCCAGAAGAAGTATTTTTACAAATATGAGATGCTCCCATACCAATTCACTATGAAGCTGCATTTAATATAACGCTAAGGATATAGTTCCAACCAGAAAGACATCAGCCTCATTTAGTGTATCTTCATAGTGAATTGGTATTAGCAGTTTTGATTAATTTAAAATAGAAAACTAAAAAACTGATTTTTTTGATTGTTTTATATTTTATTTTCGGATGTAAATGAAAAGTCGCCGGATATTCATGGCATCTGCTATCACAATTTTTGAACGCGGTTCAGGGTTCGACGCTGGATAGGCTTTTGGGCCTATTCCACCACTCCTGCAAGGATTGCTATAAAACGACAAAAATCAAAACAGCTATTGAAATGAGATTTTTTTGGCAGGCAAAACTCGATCGGCCAGTCCGCTCTCTCCTCAATACTTTTTAGGTACAATATATAGTTAGGGTTCTCAACCCAGCACGCCTGTTCTCCCAACCGCCCGCCGCCCTGGCTGCGTTAGTATTAAACGCGAACTGTTTTGAGTTCGATCGGCGGTTAATTTTGAAGATGCCGATCGTCAGGTTATAACTTGTAGGTCATAGGTTGTGCATAATAGGGAACTAAAGCTGTGAAAATACTACACTGACTGTGGGGGGCAAGATACCGGATACCTTGGAAATACCAAGGGCTTTGCTTTCGTCAGCCCAGAAAAGTCCAAACACGCAGGCCCTGCGCGAGCCAATGCTAAACAACCTACGTCTCAAACCTCTCCTGGCTAGTTGCCTAGTAGCACCGTGAGGAGGGCGACGCCATGCAACTCCGAAAAAAAACACTATTAATCATCGGTGCAGCGCTGATCAGCCTGATTGTGGTTCTGTATGCCACTGCATCAACTATTTTGCTGCATGATTTTCACAACCTGGAGGCACAGTACGTCCGCCAGGATGTCGCACGGGCTTTGGACGCATTAGATGATGACTTGTCGAATTTAGACACCAGCGCCCAAGATTACGCCGAGTGGGACGATACTTACTCTTTCGTCGAAACACGGAACGAAAATTTTGTCAAGTCAAATTTCGTCGATTCGACATTTATTTACTTGAGACTAAACTTATTGGTACTGCTGGACTCCAACGGTAAGACGATCTTCAGCAAAGGTTTCGACCTGAAATCGCAAACCGAAATCCCGATTCCCGAAAGCTTAAAACAGCACTTGACCGAGGCGCTACTAGACTCATCGACAGTCGAGGGCGATCGCCGGGCCGCCAAAACAGGCGTCCTCACCCTGCCAGAAGCCAGACTGCTGATTGCCTCCAAGCCCATCTTGAACAGCAACTCCCAAGGCCCGCCGCGGGGGACGCTGATCTTGGGACGCTACCTAGACAGCAGCGAAATCGGTTTGCTTTCAGAACTGACTCACCTGTCAGTGGATTTTAGATTGCCGAGTTTAGATTTTAAAGTGGGAGCCGCGAACTACTCCGGGCACAGCGCCAAGGCGCTGGCTCGATCGAGGCAGGAGTTGGAAAATGTCAAACTCAAAATTTCCAACCTCAAATCAGTAGAAATTTTAGTCGAGCCACTCAGCGACACCTTAGTCGCTGGATACGCCCTGATTCGCGACATCCACGGCAACCTAGCGCTGCTGCTGCGAGTAGAGACAGATCGCATCATCTACGGCCAAGGTCAGGCCACCTTGGAGCTGTTTACCTTATCAATACTGGCAGTAGGTTTAATATTTAGCGCCATCACCCTGCTGTTGCTAGAAAAATTAGTCTTGGCGAGATTGGCTGCCTTGAGCACCAGCGTCAGCAACATCGCAGCCAACGGCGACCCAAGCTTGAGAGTTCCTATGGCCGGAGCAGATGAACTCGCAAGCTTGGCCGACGCCATCAACCGAATGCTAGAAGCATTAGGCAATTCTCAAGTCGAACGTAATGAAAGCGAAGACCGCTATCGGTTGATGGCCGAAAACTCAACCGACATGATCACCAGACACGACCCCAAAGGCGTGTTTGTTTACGTCTCGCCCGCCAGCCGCGCTTTGCTGGGATACGAACCTTCGGAACTCATCGGCCGCGTCCCCAAGGATTATTTTCACCCCGACGATTTAGAAACCATTGCCAAAGCCCACTGGAAAGTCCTGGCACTCCCAGTTACTTACACCGTCAGCTACCGCATCCGCCGCAAAGACGGCAAATACATTTGGTTTGAAACCACCGGCCGCACGATCAGCGATCCCCAAACAGGCGAAGTCCAAGAAATTATCGGCATTTCCCGCGACATCAGCGTGCGGAAGCAAACAGAACAAGAACTGCGAGAAAGCGAAGCTGCAATCAAAGCTTTGTACCAAGTGACTTCGGCTCCGCGTACAGACCCGCTCAACCACCTCTCTACCTTTGATTTGCGCCTCCAAGAACTGCTGGCAATGGGATGTCGGCATTTAGGCCTGTCCGTGGGAATTTTGTCCTGCATTCAAGGCGACAACTATCAAATAATGGCTGTTGAGTGTCCCGACGGGTCGATCGTCAAAGACCAAATCTACGATCTGGAAAAAACTTTCTGCGTCGCTACGGCAATGGCAAAAGAACCGATTTACTTTGAGTCGGTGCGATTTTCGGGTTTTTCCTTTAACAGCGACGATCGAGCTTTCCCCATTGAAGCTTACATGGGCATTCCCGTCACGGTGGCCGGCAAAGTTTACGGCACTCTGTGCTTCTTTTCTCCGACTCCTGTGACAGAACCGTTTCGAGCTGTAGACAGAGAGTTGATGAAACTGATGGCTCAGTGGGTGGGAAGCGAACTCGAACGCCAGCAAACAGACGTAGATTTGGCAAAAGCTCGCGATCAAGCACTGGCGGCTACTAGAGCCAAAAGCGAATTTTTAGCCACCATGAGCCACGAAATTCGCACTCCTATGAATGGAGTCATTGGCATGACCGGTTTGCTGCTGGATACGCCCTTAACTCGCGAACAGCGCGATTTTGTAGAAACTATCCGCAGCAGCGGCGATGCCTTGCTGACGCTGATCAACGATATTCTAGATTTCTCGAAAATAGAGTCGGGCAAATTGGACTTGGAGGAACATCCGTTTGACCTCCGCACTTGCATTGAGGAATCTCTAGACTTGGTAGCTGCTAAGGCGGCAGAAAAAAAACTGGAAGTGGGTTACTTGATCGATCGTACAGTACCCGCAACGGCGATCGGCGATAGCACCCGCTTGAGGCAAATTTTAATCAATTTGCTCAGTAATGCGGTTAAATTTACCGACGCTGGAGAAGTGGTGGTTTCGGTGACTGCCAAAAAGATTTCAGTGCCGGCGGCTAAGGCTAAAGAACCGCCATTAATTGCTGGCGAACCGATAGCAATTAATCCAGCATACGAAATACATTTTGCGGTCAAAGATACCGGTATCGGCATTCCGAGCGATCGCATGGATCGGCTATTTAAATCTTTCAGCCAGGTTGATTCTTCAACGAGCCGGCAGTACGGCGGTACCGGATTGGGTTTGGCAATTAGCAAGCGTTTGGCCGAAATGATGGGCGGCCGGATGTGGGTGGAAAGTATGGGTAGTGTCGCGGGCAATCCTCCTGCCCATTTTAGATCGTCGGCAGTTATTGATTTGGGATGGGCAGAATCTTGCGAAATTGCCGAAAAATATGGCTATGCCAAATCTGTACTCAGCAACCAGCCGATCGCCCAAAATACGAAATCCGTGGGCTCTACTTTTTATTTTAGTACGATCGTTTCTGGCTGCAAGAATTCCTTACCACTTAACTTGAGCAATTCTCAACCTGAATTAGCTGGCAAGCGAGTCTTAATTGTCGATGACAATGCTACCAACCGCAGAATTTTGACTCTCCAAGCTCAGTCTTGGGGAATGGTGGCTAGGGCTTCAGCTTCGGCTCGTTTGGCTTTAGATTGGCTGGCTGCTAAAGAGATGTTTGACTTGGCAGTTTTGGATATGCAAATGCCGGAAATGGACGGGTTAGCTTTAGCGTCGCAAATTCGTCGGTATCCTGATTGCGAAAAGTTGCCGTTAGTGATGCTAACTTCGATCGGCAGGCAAGAAATTAACCCCCCTTCTATGGAGATGGATTTTGCTGCTTTTTTGAATAAACCCATCAAACAATCTCAGCTTTACAATGTTTTAATCAATATTTTTGGAGAACAGACAACTGAATTTAAAGGGCAGCGCACTACCGGGTCTTTCTTGCAAACCATACCCGTGCTGGCAGAGGACTTACCCCTGCGGATTCTGTTGGCTGACGATCATTTGGTGAATCAGAAGGTGGCTTTGCAAATTTTACAGCGGATGGGGTATCGCGCGGATGTGGCGGGAAACGGTATCGAAGTGCTCGAAGCTTTGCGCCGCCAGCCTTACGATGTGGTGCTGATGGATGTGCAAATGCCGGAAATGGACGGACTGGAAACTACCCGCCGCATCCGGGAGCAATTTTCAGCAGATTTAACTTTAGAAAATCCCACGGGAGAATCAGAACTTTCCGCAACTGATGAGGAATCTAATAATGGAAAATCCCGAATCGAAAATCAAAAATCGACTGAGGAATCTAACAATCGAAAATCGAAAATCGAAAATCAAAAATCGACTGAGGAATCTAACAATCGAAAATCGAAAATCGAAAATCGAAAATCGACTGAGGAATCTAACAATCGAAAATCGAAAATCGAAAATCGAAAATCGACAAGGCCTTGGATTGTGGCGATGACGGCAAATGCGATGCAGGGCGATCGCGAAGAGTGTATGGCTGCGGGGATGGACGACTATTTGAGTAAGCCGATCGCCATCGATCAGTTGGTGCGAGCTTTGATCGCGTGTAAATCTCGATCGAACTCCGCATTCGATCGTTTGCAGCCGATTGTTTGTTTGGATGCCCCGGCGGAACAGATCGAAGGAACGAGTGAATTAGAAGTGCGATCGAATGTGGCTGTTGCGGGAAATCCACAACAGACAATTCCCAATTCGCCCGGAGTCGTCGAGTGGGGTGCATCAAATCTCGATCGGGCTTTGTCACATACCCACGATTCCCTAAGTCCCAAGATTATAGAGGGACTGCGAGAAGTGGAAGCTTTGGACGAGGCGATCGAGATTTACCTCGAAACAGCTCCCGAACTGCTGCGAGGCATCTCTATGGCTCTGTGCAACGCCGATCCGCTGGCTTTGCGGCGATCGGCTCACTCTTTGAAGTCGATTAGCGGTACTCTCGGTGCTTTTCGCTTGTTTGAACTGTGCGAGGAACTCGAAATCATGGGCCGCATCGGCACAAATGCTAACCAGTCTTTACCCGATCCGGCCTGCACGCTTTTAGAAGAGGTTGAGGCGGAGTATCAAAGAGTTGAAACGGCGTTAAAAATAGAAATGCAGTACAGCGAAACAATGACAGAATAATTAACAACTGATAACTAACTATTGTTCGTGGGTGGGGGAGGGTTTTTGATATGGTTGGTTTTAGACAGTAGACCTCTTGCAAAAATAGCTGGAACGGGATCTCCGGCCCGTCCCACAAAAAGTTTTTTCTCTTGTGGGATGGGCCGGAGATCCCGTCCGAAAATTTGCTTAGGATCGTGGATTAAATAACTTCGTAGGTTGGGTTGAGGAACGAAACCCAACAATCAAGCGTGGCGTTGGGTTTCGTTCCTCAACCCAACCTACAAAAAATGCAACTTATTTAATTCTCATTCCTTACAAGGACTTTTGCAAAAAGTCTATTGAGACGCGCTATATCTGCAACTTTTAATAATTGGTATAAAATCTCAAGTCTCAAATCTCAAATCCTATAACCTATGCTAGACCAACTCATCGGCAAACGCATTTCCATCCCCGAACAGTTCACCGGAACAGTCACCGTCGAAAGAGTCACCGCCATCGATGATACCGTGCTGTTACAAGTTCGCACCAGTGCCGGCGAATTGGGCGATGCCATGCTGAGTGCTGCCGAAGTCACAGAAATTTTAGCGAACCAACAACCCACCATCACCACACCCGTTGACAGCAATTCCTTCTTCCTATTTATCGAATCAGCCCGCATCAAAACCGCCTTCGCCTACGACCCCCACTTCGCAGTTAGTCTCAGCGGTGTGCGTCCCCTTCCCCATCAACTAGAAGCCGTCTACGAACGCATATTACCTCAAGTTCGCCTGCGATTCCTATTAGCAGATGACCCAGGGGCAGGCAAAACTATTATGGCGGGACTCTTACTCAAAGAACTCAAATTACGGGGCATTATTGAACGCATTTTAATCTTAGCACCAGCCCCTTTAACAATTCAATGGCAAGATGAACTCCGCAGCAAATTTTCCGAAACCTTTGAAGTAATTAACTCAGTATTAGTAAAAGGTCAATTAGCAGGAAATCCGTGGGATAGGTTTCGTCAATGTATCGCCTCTATTGATTTTGCCAAACGCGATGACATCCTCCCCAGTATTTTACAAGTTGATTGGGATTTAGTGATTATTGACGAAGCACACAAATGTTCAGCTCGCACTCAGGGGGAAGATTTGCGACGCACTGGTCGGTATAAACTGGCTGAAGAATTATCAAAAATTAGCGATCGCCTGCTTCTCCTCACCGCTACTCCCCACCAAGGCGATGTCGATCAGTTTCACAACTTTCTGCGATTGCTAGATGCTGACCAATTTATTTCAAATCAACTCAATCCAGAAATTTTAAAGCTGAACAATTGCCCTTGGTTCCTGCGCCGAATCAAAGAAGAATTGAGAGACTTTGAAGGACACAAGCTTTTCAAAGAACGCTTTCCGATTACCGTCTCCTTTGACTTGTCGCCTGCTGAAAAAGATTTATATGACCGAGTTACTAAATATATTAACAAATATTTGGGCAAAACCAAAGGTCGCAAGCAAGCTGCCGTTGCTTTGGCGCGGACTGTTTTGCAGCGCCGATTGGCTAGCAGTTTAAATGCAATTTTTAGTTCCCTCAAAAGACGACAACGCAGGTTTGCTGAGTTATTAGAAGAACTCAGTCAACTTTCTCCAGAAGCACAGCACCAGCGATTGCTAACATTAGGCAAAATTCCTGACTCTGAACAGGAAAGTGAGGATTGCGAAGAGGAGCAATTAGAGGAATTAGCCATCGAGTCAACAGTATCTGAACAGTTAGACCAACTGCGGGAAGAATTGCAGGAATTGGGTAAATTAGTTAAACTAGCTCAAAAAACCATTGACATCGGCACAGAAGCTAAACTCAATAAACTCAAAGAGTGCGTAAAAAGAGCAGAATTTGAAGAATTAAAAGACGGACGCGGTAAGCTGCTGATTTTCACAGAACACCGAGATACTTTAGAGTATCTTAAACAGAATCTCACACAGTGGGGTTACAGCACTTGTGAAATTCACGGTGGGATGAATGTGTTGGCCAGAAAAGCCGCCCAGAAAGATTTTCAATTTAATAAGCAGATTTGTTTGGCAACAGAAGCGGCCGGGGAAGGGATAAATTTACAGTTTTGTCGCTTGATGATTAACTATGATTTACCCTGGAATCCTAACCGTTTAGAGCAGCGCATGGGGCGAATTCACCGCATTGGCCAAAGCCAAAATGTTTATATTTTTAACTTTGTTGCCATCAATACTGTTGAAGGTCGCGTTTTAGATAAGTTGCTAAGTAAACTCGAAGAAATTCGCAAAGCAATGGGCGATCGCGTTTTTGATGTTATTGGTCAATTGCTGCAACTAAATGACATGAGATTTGAGGATTTTTTGCGAGAAGCTACTTACAGCAAAGTTTCCGAAGATGAAGTTTTAGAACAATTAGAACGGCTTGACCCCAAACGCCTAGAAGAATTAGAAAAAGCAACGGGTGTCGCCTTGGCTACTTCTCACGTCGATCTATCTCAAATTCGACACACCAAAACTCAAGATTATGTCTCGGAAGAACAGCGGTTAATGCCGCGTTATGTGGAAGAATTCTTTAAGCGAATTTGTGATTTCTTGCGGATTAATTTAGAAGTGCGGGCTGATGGTTTGTGGCGGGTAAGTTATGTGAAAGAGGAATTTCGCTCAAATCATTTAGAAGCAGTGCGGCGGTTGGGTACACCGGAGAAAAGTTATCCCAAACTCACGTTTTATAAAGAACAATTAGCAGCCGCGTCTCATCAAGATGCCGATTTGCTTTCACCCGGACATCCTCTATTTGCGGCAATTGCTGAACGCTTAGACCTTCAATTAAATGAGGAAATAGCTCATCATTGTGCTGTTTTTGTCGATGCTGATGCTCAAGAATCTTATCGCGTTCACTTTTTTAATGTTCAGGTTGAAGGGCAAGGCAAAAAGGGAGAGAATCGAGTTCTTAGAGCTAAATTGTGTGCGGTTGTTGAAAAGGCTTCAGGGGAATTATCCCTAGCTTCGCCAGACTGTTTGCATGATTTAGCACCCCATCCTGTACCAATTCCTGATTGCCAATTTCCCACACCAAAACAACAGCAACAAGCCGAAAACTGGTTGAAAGTCAAGGTACAACTAGGGTTAATGAATGAGGAACGATTGCGCTGTACTAAAGAATTACAAATTCGCCAAGATTACTTAGAACAAGCGATGGAAAATACTATTAGAGAAGCCCAATCTACTCAGATGAAATTGGCGGCAAAAGTGGCGGCGGGAGATGAAACTTATCGGGTGGCGAGAGATGCGGCTCAAAATAAGGTGCGGGATTTGCAAGAACGTTATAAAAATAAGCAGGGAGAATTGGATTATCTCAAAATAGTGCGATCGGGCAGAGTGGCTTATTTGGGAACCGCTTTGGTGTATCCTGTACCTGTAGAGGTCTCTAGTCCGGGGATGCGGAACGACCCAGAAGTCGAAGCATTTGCCATGCAGTACGTGATTGACTACGAAAAACAGCGGGGATGGGAACCGGAAGATATTAGTAAAAATCACGATGGTAGTGGGTTTGATATTCGCAGTTTAGGGCCTACAAATCCAGAAACTGGAATTGCCGAGGTGCGTCGAATTGAGGTGAAAGGAAGGGCTAATTTGTATCAAGAAGTAGCCTTAACGGTAAATGAGTGGCGCAAAGCACAACAGTTAAAAGATTCTTATTGGTTGTATGTTGTTTGGGGTTGCGAGATTGAAAATCCGCAGTTATTAATTATTCAAAATCCTGCTAATAATTTAGCGACGGATGCTAAAGAAATTAAGCAAGTTACTCGGTATATTATTTCTGCTGAAGCGTTGCAGAAAAATAGTGTATAATATGAGGTGGCTTTGTATAGCAACCGCCAAGGCGATTAGTGCAGTAGGGGCGGGTTCGCCCGAATCTGTGACACTCATCGACAAATGAGAAAAACCCGCCCCCACCCCACGACTATATTCAAAATCGTCCTAACCATCCGGGCGATTGCTATACCTGACAATGACTGATAGTTTCGTCATTCTTACACGAAAAAAAAAGACTACCCAACCATGACAAATGACCGCCGCTTAATTGAAGACTTTATCCCTATCAAAGAAATCTCGGTAGAAGCTGCACGGGAGAAGTCGATTCGCAAAGGTCACATTTCCACCCTACATTTATGGTGGGCGAGACGGCCTTTAGTCGCAGCAAGAGCGGCGGTTTTTGCATCCCTAATAGCGGCACCAGAAACACCACAGAAGCGCACAGCATTGAAACAAGCAATGATTGATTTGTGTAAATGGGAAGCTGGACAACCTACTATTGATAAAGCGAGAAAGCAAATCCTAGAAGCGCAAAAACTTCGCCTGAATTTACCGCCAGAAACACCTTTAAATCAAGTGCCGCCACCAAAGGTTTTAGATATGTTTTCTGGCGGCGGGGCTATTCCGTTAGAAGCGTTGCGTTTGGGGTGCGAAACCTACGCAGTTGAACTCAATCCGGTGGCTCATATTATTGAGCTTTGTACGCTAGTTTATCCCCAAAAGTACGGCAGCAAATTAGCCGATGAGGTGGAAAAATGGGGCAATTGGGTGATTGAAAAGGTGCGGGCAGAAATTGGTGACTTATACCCTGATATTAAGGTGGGGGAAATTGTGCCGCAGGAATCTGAGCAATTAGAGTTATTTGCACCAAAAGTTAAGCAGTTAACTCTCGGACAAAATATTACTCCTGTTGCATATTTATGGACGCGAACGGTTAAATGTCCTAACCCTGGTTGTGGCGCTGATGTTCCTTTGGTGCGGCAAACTTGGCTTTGCAAGAAGTCTAAAAAGTATGTTGCACTTAAGGTGATTCCTAATCACGACACAAAGCGGGTGGAGTTTGAAGTTGTCGAGTCTGCAACGGAAAAAGGGTTAGGTTTTGACCCGGCGGCGGGTAGTTCGCGGGGTACTTCGACTTGTCGTCATTGCGGGACAACATCTAAGACAGATTATATTAAAGAACAGGGAAAAGCTGGCAAGATTGGGCAGCAATTGATGTCTCTTGTCTGTACAACTTCGGGAGAACAAGGTAAAACTTATTTAGCGGGAAGTTCATATAATTACTATATTCCTAATGAGGCTGAATTAAAGAATCGCTTAGAAAATATTTGTGCTGAAACAGGGTTAACTATTCCTAATGAACCTTTACCTGATTATGGGGTTCTCGGTTTCCGAGTACAACCCTATGGCTTATTGAAATGGTCAGATTTATTTACCTCCCGTCAATTGCTGTCGCTGATGACGTTTGTTAAGTGGGTGAGGTTGGCGCATCAGGATATGGTGTCTCAGGGGTATGAGGAGGAATTTGGGAAAGCCGTTGCAACTTATCTCAGTCTTGGGGTTACAAAAGTTGCTAATAGAGGATGTAGTTTAGGAGTTTGGGATACAACTCGTGAAACTGCACAAAGTTCTGTAGCTAATGGGCGCTTACCTATGTGTTGGGATTTTTCTGAATCAAACCCAATTGGTTCGGGTTCTGGTAACTATTCTGACGGTTTAGACTGGACTATTCAAAACGTGCGAAAATTGGCAGAAATTAGTAATGTAGCAATTGCTAAAAGACAACCTTGCCAAAAAATAGATTTATCCGATTCTAGCTTAGATGCAGTTATTACTGATCCTCCTTATTTTGATGCTGTTCCCTATTCTGATTTATCAGACTATTTTTATGTATGGCTAAAACGCAGTATTGGACATCTTTTCCCCGAACATTTTTCTAGTCAACTTACCCCCAAAAAAAACGAAGCCATTATGGAACCTTCACGACATGGGGGAGACAAGAAAAAAGCAGCCCAAGCTTATGAAGACTTGATGCACAAAGCATTTTGTGAAGCCAGCAGAGTGCTAAAACCAGGGGGCATGATGGTTGTAGTTTATGCCCACAAAACTACCGCCGGTTGGTCAACATTAATTGATTCTCTCAGGCGGGCTAAATTTACCATTACTGAAGCATGGCCGCTTGATACTGAACAGCAAGGAGGATTGCGCGGTCTTAGGGCCTCTCTCGCTTCCAGTATCTTTTTAGTTGCCAGAAAACGGGAAAAACCCCACCCTAATCTTCCCCTTACTAAGGTGAGGGAACAAGAATTATCTAACTTCCCCCCTTACCAAGGGGGAACTGAAGGGGGTACAGGCGACTACGCCACAGAAGTCCGCCCATTGCTATCAGAAATCGTGCGCGACAGAGTAAAAACCCTAATGTCAGAAGGAGTTACCGGCGCAGACTTAGTAATAGCTTGCATCGGTGCCGGACTCCGCGCCTACACCCAATTTGACCGCGTAGAACTCCCCAACGGAGACGAATTAGATGCCAGTTCTTTCCTAGATGAAGTACAAAAAGAAGTAGCTGAAACCATCTTGGGCACAGTTTTAGGATGCGACCACAAAGGAGTCTCAGCCGTCGATAAACCCACCCAATATTACATTCTGGGGCGCTACGAATACGGCGAAGCCATTGTCGAATTTGACGAAGCCAACACCCTAGCGCGAGGTATAGGTGTCGAATTAGACGGCGCTAGCGGTTTAACTGACGGCAAACTCGCCCTAGTCAAAAAAACCAAAAATCAAATCCAACTAAAAGACTATCAAGAACGCGGCGCATTAGAAGACTTAGGCATTCAAAAAACCGAAAAACAGCAAACCTTCAACGTCAAACCCCAAGCCATAGGCAACGCCCCTAGCTTAATTGACATCCTGCACCGCTTGCTGTGGCTATCAGAAAATAGACCACAAGGCATCTATGAATTTTTGAGTTTAGCACAGCCAGACACCACCCAATTGCAGTTAGTAGCCCAAGCCTTAGCGGGTCGTGCTTTAACACCAGAGGCAGGAGGAATGGAAGGCCACACTACGAACCGTACCAAGGAACAGCAAACAATAGACACCTTACTAGCATCTTGGAAGCGACTTATAGAAGAAAACTTATTTACTAAAGGGAGTTAATTTTTAACCATGTCTTACAGTGAATTTAGTTTAGATAAAGCCGTCAAAACCTTTAAGTTAATAACATCAGAACGACTTAACTTATTCGCCGAAACCCCTGAGATAGAATGCAGCAACATTTTAACCCAAACCCTGCAATATAACGTACCTTTAGCCCTAGCAATGAATACAGAAAAAGCCCGTTCTGAATTAATTATTGCTCCAATTTTACTAGAATTGAGGAGACAACTGCAAGATAAAATTAGTTTATTCTCAGGAACCGAGTTTAATATTGCCCCCGAATTAGGTTTAAATGGAATTTGCGATTTTCTGATTAGCAAAGACCCCGAATTACTGTTTATTCGTTCGCCCGTTGTAGCCCTAGTAGAAGCCAAGAAAGAAAATATTAATAGCGGTTTGGGGCAGTGTGTAGCCGAAATGGTAGCCGCAAAACTATTTAATGAACAAGAAGGCAATAATATCGGCACTATTTATGGGGTTGTCACTTCGGGCAATATTTGGAAATTTCTTAAGTTAGAAGCACAAGTTATCAGTATTGATGCGGTTGAATATTATCTGCAAAACCTTCCTAAAATTCTCGGTATTTTAGTAAGTTTTCTTCCCGATTAAAGCTCAAGAAACCGGGTTTTTCACTTTAATTGAGGGTTGTTGGCTAGTATTTGGGTTAGGACTTACGCAATTATCCCAGGTATGGGGGCAACCGGGCGTGGGTTTTGCCCCTACAAAACACTATATATTGAGGCTGTGCGTAAGTCCTGTGGGTAAAAAAACCCGGTTTCTGGCTACCATAATGCAATACGGTTCAGTTAACGGTTTGTATCGCCCGGAGATCCCCCTAAATCCCCCTTAAGAAGGGGGACTTTGAGGAATTTCTTGTCCCCCCCTTTGTAGGGGCGGTGCGACCCTAGCCAAGGGCGGGCACGGGGGCACCGCCCCTACAAGGGGGGATAGGGCTTAAATGAACTGTATTAATACCAATTTAATGTGAAGTTGCACATATCTCGATCCCCCTAAATCCCCCTTAAGAAGGGGAGTAGGGGTTGACTTTGAGGAATTTCTTGTCCCCCCCTTTGTAGGGGCGGTGCCCCCGTGCCCGCCCTCTTTAGGGGGATCAGATTCTATGCAGCCTCATAAAAAATTGGTATAACCCATAATGACAATGCCGCCTCGCGATGACAACATCTCCCTTTCTGCCAATAATAAAATAATACAAACTCTTACCAAAAATTATGAACACCGCCTACCAAATCAAACCTTGGACACAAGTTGTTACTCCCCACGCCGATATTTTAGAAGGAAAACTAGATAACGCCACCTACGCGGCCAGCTTAAGTTCAGTTGTCCGCAATTCCCCAAACTGCCCCAAAGTTTACCGCGATGCCCGTGATTTTTTTAATGCTACTTATCTGACAGCAGAATTGAGAAAATTATTAGAAAGTGTTGTCAAAGGATTGTGTGGAGAAGCCGGCGACAGAGTTTTACAATTGCGTACACCCTTCGGCGGCGGTAAAACCCACGCTTTACTGTGTCTATATCACCTTGTCCAACACCGAAGCCAACTGCAAGGAATTCCACAATTAGACACATTACCCAACCCAGGCGAAGTTAATGTGATTACCTTAATTGGTTTAGATATTGATATCACGGGCATTCCTATTGAAAACGGCCCAACTGTTCTCACACCTTGGGGCTATTTAGCGTGGAAAATTGGCGGTTATGAGGCTTATGCCCTGGTGGAAACAGAAGATAAACAACGCATTGCTCCTGGTAATGACAAGCTGCGTCAAATCTTTGGTGACAAAACTGTTTTGCTGCTAATGGATGAGGTGATTGTCTATGTCGAAGGCGCAATGGCTTTAACGGTAGGGGAATCAAATTTTGGTCGGCAAATCCTCACTTTTATTCAGAAGCTTACTGAAGTTGTCCGCGAATTGCCCCGCGCAGTTTTAGTTTATTCTCTACAAGCTAGCGTGCAAGAAGCTTTCGGGAATGAAGGGGTATTAAACACTTTAGATAAATTAGTCAGTCGCATTGATGCGAAAAAAGAACCTGTGACTGGCGATGAAGTAATGCGCGTCATTCAACGCCGCTTATTTGCTGATGTGGGCGACCCAGCTATCATTAAAGAAGTGGCGCGACAACAAGCTGAATTATACCGCAAATTCCGGGAAAGTTACGCAGAAACTAATCGGGAAAAACAGCAAATACAGCAACAAGTAGAATTACTAGCAGAACGTATTGAAATTAGCTATCCTTTCCACCCGGATTTACTTGATTTAATGTATCATCGCTGGGGAAGTTTACCGAGTTACCAGCGCACGCGCGGCGCACTACAATTTCTGGCTTCTACTGTTTACGGTTTGCGAGAGGGAAATGATAGTTCTTGGCTAATTACTCCCGCTAATATTCCGTTCCATAATGAAGCCACCCGCAGCGCTTTCTTTACCCAAGTCGGAGAAAGGGAAGCTTACAGTTCTGTCTTGAATGCTGACTTAATTGGTCGTAAAGCTAAGGTCAAAATAGTAGATAATCGCATTGGTCAAGATTCCCCTGCTTTGGCACTGTTAAAAGTAGGAAGTCGGCTCACTTCTGCTATTTTAATGTATTCTTTTGGTGCCAGAGGTGGAGAAGACCGAGGCATTTTGGAGCAAGATGTTATCGCGGCTTGTCTCGCCCCTGGATTGGAGCGCACAACAATCACGGCGACGCTAAGTGACTTGCGAGAACAGTTGCTTTATTTGCACTATGTCGGTAAACGCTATCGCTTTGAAACTAAAGCTAATCTGAATAAGTTAGTGGCGGATGAGGAAAGCAATATTAGTGGGGAAGAAGTGTTAGAACGCATCCGTACAGATTTGAGCAAGGCTTTACAAAATCCTCGCGGCAAAGTCGTGTTGTGGCCGAAAGATTCTGCGGCAATTCCTGATAATGTTTCTCAGTTTAGTGTTGTCTATCTTGACCCAAGCTGGGCGGAAAAAAGCCAGGAATTAATATTAGCTGATGCCTTGACATGGCTGGAAAATCGTGGTAATGATAAACGGGATTACAAAAATGCTTTGGCGTTTGTGATTCCGAAGGTGGTGCAGATGGAGAAGGCGCGAAAGGGGGCGCGGACAGCGTTGGCGATTTCTTCTCTGCTAGAACAGAAGAAAAAATACAAGTTCACTGCGGGAGATACGGAGGAATTGACTAGCAAAGGTCAGGAATCTGCGAATGAAATCAGCGCGGCAATTCGCCGTCTCTATGAAGATATCCTGCTACCGGTGCCTGACACAACTAGCAATGCTCCTCTGCGCTTGGAAATGATTGATTTGCAGTCTCAGCTTAATACGAGTCAAAACCTGCAAGACCGGGTATTGGATGCTCTGAAAAATTATGTTTTTGATTCAATAACGCCTACTAAGTTAGTGCGGCTTTCGGGTTTGGAAAATTCGGAAACTGAATTTATCAAGGGTGAGGAATTGGTGGGTTACTTTTTCCGATTCCCCAATTTTCCGAAGTTGTTGGGTGTTGATCCGATTAAGAAAGCTATTCTGGAGGCGATCGCCAATGGCGTTTTGGGTTATGTCCCGCGCTTGACTATCAATGCCGATCGCCCTCCGAATGTAGAAAATCCTGCCCTCATCAGCTTTGCTAAGGGAATTCCGGCCGATGAGTTAGATTTGTCCGGCTATTTGTTGTCTCCTAGCTTGGTAATGAAGCTGCGGGCGATCGTACCAGCAGACGAAAATCAGCAAATTCTGGTTTCTGACTCGGAAAATGATAGCAATACCAGCAGTGGCGATGTTTGGGGTGAAGTCAGCCGCACAACCAAAGCGGCAGGGGAAGATAAAAAAACCGTTGAATATAAGTCGGAAACGAGCAGCATCATGCGTTCTGTTTTGGTTGACATAGTAGACGGGAAACAAAAAGCCCACCACTACACTTTGAACGCGATTACTAACAAATCTAAACTTTTTCAGTTGTTTGAAGTGCTGCAAACACTATCTGACAAAGCAGATAATATGTCAATTAAAATTGACATTAAGGCAGACACAGTTAAGGAATTTGACCCAACTTGGCTCAGGAATGCGATCGAAGAACCTCTCGACGAAATGGACATTAAGGCATCTACACGGTTGGAGTAACAGCTTCAGGGTGTAAGCTGTTGGGCAAATAAACATTGCATATTCGGGCGCTGCTGGGAGCAACGCCCCACTGATTGTTTGATTGATTTTTGACACACAATGTTTATTGCCCGCAACAGCTTATAGGGTTAATCCAAGTTTAGTTCCTATTCTCAGTCGTTGGGTGGGGGCGGGTTTATTATATTGTTGGTTTCTGACATAAATGGTTGGTGAACCCGCCCCTACGGTAATTTGG
>NZ_JAUBOX010000119.1:0-16760 GCF_036700445.1 Microcoleus sp. T3_B1 | reverse complement strand
CTGAGGGATAACCGCTCCCATGCTCCCGATGAAGTAAGAAGCAAATGTCGAGACTTGTCTAGTATTTGTGTAGCAGAATAAAACTGCACCGAACACCAGGGCAATGATGTTATCCCGTCCTGGTAGGGTCAAGGGAATCGCAACAGCTAAGGCCATTGAGAGAGACCCTTTAATATTCCCTAAAACCAAAATGTGCTGCCAGCGTAGCGGAATGGGGCGATCGAACCAACGCAGCCCCGCTAATAACAAATAGACCGAGAGAATCCGTCCCAGTTGATAGGCCAGAATGACGAATAAAATGGATGGCAAAATTCTCCACAGCGTCAGCGGGTTAATTTCAATTCCAATCAGCAGGAAAATAAACGTATTGACGCCAAAACCAGCGTATTCCCAGAAACTCAGCAAGGTAATCCGATCCGAGGCAGACGAACTGCGAGGCAGCCCAAGGTTGCCAAAAACAAGTCCGGTGATGACCACCGCCACTGCGCCCGATACGCCTAAAAATTGTCCGATTTGGAAGGTTCCCAATGCGAGAGCGACGGTTAGCAAAAGGCTACTCAACGGATCGTTTAAGCGAACAAATATCGGCACGCTCAAGTAACCTAAAACACCCCCGACCACTGCCCCACCTAATGCAACCACGAGCAGTTCCTTCACGCCTTGTATAGCTGTGAGAGAGCCTGTCGCATAAATTACCAAAACCAAATTAAATGAAATTAGAGCAGCCGCATCATTGAACAGAGTTTCTCCCTCAACAATGGTGGACAATCGAGAAGGCACACGGATCTCTTTAAAAACCGCAATCATCGAGACTGTATCAGTGTTTGCCAGAATGACTCCGATCAGCAACGCTGGAATCCAGTCTAGCCCCAGCCCAAATTTAACCAGAACAGCGATAATTGCTGAGGAAAAGATCGAGCCTGGACCCGCCAGCAGGGCGATCGGCTTAAAGGTGCTGCGGAGACGGCTGATATCAGTATTGATAGCTGCTTCAAAAATCAGAATTGGTAGGAAAAGATTTAATACTAAAGAGGGGTCTAAACCAATTCGACGCGACAAGACCTCCGTAATGGGCAAGCCTGCTAACACTAAGCCCGTCACATAGGGAATTCGCAACCGTTGAGTTACGAGTGCCACAACAGTTGCAATCAGCAGCAGAATGATCAAGATGATGACCAATTCAGGAATGGCTCCTGCCGTTTGGCTATTTGTAGCAGGATTGCTGCCCAAGGGAGGTGCTTGCGCTACAATCGACTCGATCGCCGATACTCCTGTCATAAACTCGTTTTCCTCAAAGAAATTGACAGATTAACTACGCTTTTAGCTGGCAGGAGACGGTTCACTTTGCAGCAGGCGGAACCGCAATGTAATTGTCTTTCTTATATTACCTTGAATTTAGGTAGCATCACAGACACGCCACGTCAGAATCTCCCAACGTTTAAGGACAGGTTCAGCAATCACGATTTCATTTTCTCTTGCCTCCAGGACGATCAAATAATCTCCCTGGTTAAATCTGTTATTGTAAATTCTTGCTTGTTCTTCTGGCACCAACCATCCTTGAAGTGCACCATATAGACCGCCAGCAGTTGCAGCAATCCCACTTCCAAAGCAAGTTGCTAAAATGCTTTCCACCGCTACTGCCTGACCAATACCGGGAATTAGCAGGCTGCTGAGTCCAACAATTAAGGCTAGTGAACCTAGTCGTATGCTGCCTAATATAGCGCCTACTTGTGCGCCTGCTGCTCTTGTAATTAAAATTTGCTGCACACCCAGAGAGTCCAAATCATCATTGTCAGAAGGTTGAGCAATCACAGAAATCTTGTGCATGGGGAAGCCCTTGCTTTTTAGCTCAACTAGCGCCTGCTCTGCGTTTCGATGATTAGTAAATAGGCCGCTAGCACGTTTGAGATTTTGGTAATTCATGAGAGATATTCAATATTCAACGCTACAAAATTGGTAAATAGTGTGTAAAGTCGCTTGCAATGCCCGCATCACAAAAACCGCTTAGCTCAGAGGTGCAAAACGTTTTAGCAAAGCTGACAAAGCAATCATTGGCAGTCCGAATCCGATACAAATTAAGCCTTGGATTGCGGTCAAAGCTTGAGTCTCGAATAACTGATTCATAATGCCCCATTGGCTAAACAGGAATTGGAGAATGAAAATAGCCCCAATGCCGATCGCCACAGCATAGCCAACTGATTCATCTTTACCGCGTAGTTTGGCGACGCTCGCCGGAACGAAGCGACTGATGCTTAACAGGTAAAAAGCTTCGGCTGCAACCAATGCTTGAATTGCCATCGTCCGGGCTAGAGCTTCATTGCCTGTGGTTTGGACGATCCATTCAAACATCCCAAAGATCGCAATCCAGTTAAATACCGAAACTGTCAAAATCCGAGTCGTCAGCCTGCGAGACAGAAGCGGTTCATTGGCAGGTCGAGGTGGCTGTTGCATGACATCGGGAGAGGGCGGCTCAAATGCCAACGGTAAGCTCAACGCAACTGAACTGACCATATTCAGCCAGAGAATTTGTACTGGCAAAATGGGTAGCGGGGTTGCCAGAAGTACGGCAATCAAGATGGTCATGGACTCTCCACCATTCACGGGCAGGATGAAGGCGATCGCCCGCAGCAGATTCTTATAAACCGTGCGCCCTTCCTTAACTGCTTTCTCGATCGAAGCAAAGTTGTCATCCGTCAGAATCATATCTGCGGCTTCTTTTGTCACTTCAGTGCCCGTGATGCCCATCGCTACCCCAATATCAGCTTGCTTCAGGGCGGGAGCATCGTTAACTCCATCTCCCGTCATCGCCACAATCTCGCCATTAGACTGAAGTGCTTCGACAATGCGGAGCTTTTGTTCTGGTGCGACACGAGCAAATACGCAGCTTTGTTCGGCAGCATTGGCTAATTGCTGCTGATTCATTTGAGCTAGTTCTTGACCGGTAAAAACGGGAGCATCTTGGGTTTGATTTAGTCCCATTTGGTGGGCGATCGCTGATGCTGTTTTGGCATGGTCGCCGGTAATCATCTTGACTTGAATTCCCGCAGACCGACAGGCTTGAATCGCTTGAATCGCTTCGGGGCGAGGCGGGTCGATCATGCCTTGCAGACCCACAAAAGTTAACCCTTGCTCAATATCATAATGCTCAATTGAAGATTGAGAAGCGGGTACAACTTTCTTGGCAAGTGCCAGAACTCGTAACCCTTTTTTCGCCATTCTGTCCACGGTTTGCTCGATCGGCGCGGGGTTGAGGGATCTCGCCTCTCCCTGTTCATCGAGTATCTGGCCACACCGCTTGAGAATTGCCTCAATTGAACCCTTGACATAAATCAAGCGTTGTGGACGATCGTCATGTAAGGTTGCCATGTATTGAAACTGAGATTCAAACGGCAGTGTATCGAGCCGCGAAAGCGATTCCTCGAGTTTCTCAGTAATTAACCCCGCTTTTTGGGCTACCGCAACCAGCGCCCCTTCCGTTGGACTACCGACTACAGTCCAGTTCCCGTCTTGCACGTCTAGATAAGAATCGTTGCACAACAATCCTGCTTGCAGGCATTCATATAAGGCAGGTGCGTTCGCCAGGTCAACCGAGTGTCCGTTTACAGAAATTTTCCCGTCTGGTGCATATCCTCCACCGCTAACCCGATATCGCTTTCCACCGGCATCAATCTCCTGAACTGTCATTTGATTCTCAGTCAAGGTTCCGGTTTTGTCGGAACAAATCACGGTGGTGCTGCCCAGCGTCTCAATTGCCGGAAGTTTGCGAATAATGGCGTCCTGCTTTGCCATTTGAGAAACCCCGATCGCCAGTGTCACCGTTAAAATCGCGGGTAAGCCTTCAGGAATTGCGCTGACGGCAAGCGCCACAGATGCCTTGAACACCTCAACCCAAGAAAATCTCTGGGCAATGCCTGCGACAAAGGTGAAGGCAGCCAAACCTAAAATGACATAGAGCAAGGTTTTGCTAAATTTGTCAATTTTGCGACTCAGTGGCGTTTCCAGTGTGCTACTTTGCTGCATGAGTTGGGAGATGTGTCCGGTCTCGGTCATGTCACCAATGCTGACGACCAGTCCGCGTCCCTGTCCAAACGTTACCAGGCTTCCGGTATACGCCATGTTCGTGCGATCGGCCAGTGCAGCGTCTGCCTCTAGCGCCTGGGATTGCTTCTGGATCGGGACAGATTCTCCCGTTAACGCTGACTCATCGACTTGTAAGTCACGGACTTCGATCAGCCGCAGATCCGCAGACACTTTATCCCCAGAAGACAGCAAGACGAGATGGCCGGGAACCAGTTCGCTGGATGAAACCACTTGCTTTTGACCGTTGCGGAGAATGGTTGCCTCAGTTGCAACAGATTTTGCTAAAGCGGCGATCGCATTCTCTGCCTTTGACTCTTGAACGAAACCAATGGTGGCATTCGTCAGAGCAACCCCAAAAATTACCCCTGAATCAATCCACTCTTTCAGAAATGCTGTCACTATGCCAGAGGCTAACAAAATGTAGATTAGCGGCTGATTCAGTTGCTTAAGAAATCGCAACCAGGCACTTTGTGGCTTCTGAGCCATTAGTTGATTGGGGCCGAGGATCTCGCGCCGTTGGGCTGACATGTGGGAAGATAGACCTATTTCCAGGTCAGTCTCTAAAAGCCGAGCTACTTTCTCGACAGAGAGGTGATGCCAAGAGTGTTCTACTAATTTTTCTACATTCGTTGCAGTCATAACGTTTGTTGTCAAGCCAAGTGCTTCTCTGTTGTTTCGTCTTGTTTCTAGCGTCATTGATGAATGTGAGGGAAAAGTGATAGACTGATTTCTGTTACTCACATTTGGATCACATTTGCTTCCTATACTTAGGAAAAGAACCGACTGAGATAGCTTATAGACTTGCAAACCTTAGTTCACTGGATTTGATTTATGGTTGACTGTTGACTGTTGACTGTTGACTGTTGACTGTTGACTGTAGAAGGAGGGGTCAAAAAAATGAAAATTGCGCGAATTATTTGTTGGCAGCTTGATTCAACTTTCCGCCAGACTTGCGAAGCGCGGATTTGATATCATTCCGGCGCAGCCCGAATTGATATAAAAAGCATTCCTTTTGATGGATGAACTATGGTACATTTACTTGTTGAGTTCAAATGCTCAAAGACTTCATGCTGAGGTTTATCGGCAAAATTGCGTTTCCCAACAAAAAAAACAAACAAAGAATATGCAATTATTAAAGCTATTTGTGCAAGGAATCAGCGTCAGCACAGTTGCAATTTTGGGTTTAGGTGCTTGCACCCCCCCCAATACTTCACAGACAACTGTTCCATCTCCTTCTGCTCCCACAACTGCCACTGGAAATACGACTGTTCCCACCACTCCTGCGCCTGCAACCACCGCACAGACGCCTCAGAATCAAGACATTGACGATATTGCCGATCGCGTAGAAGAGGCCTTAGACTCCGATGGCACCCTCAAGCAATTCGATTTGGAAGCAGACGATCGGGATAATTCGATTGTGTTAACAGGGCGCGTTCAAACGGCAGAACAAAAAGCATTGGCAGAACAAATTGCTCGGCAAACAGCAGCGAATGTTTCAATCAATAACGAAATCGTCACTCAGTAGTTATTAATCCTCAAGCGGCAAGAGTATTGGACGCTTCTTGCCACTTGAGGAATTGCTCGATCCCAGCCAGGAAACCTATGGATTTGGCAACCTTATTTGACTGGATGCGATCGCAAAAATAAATAGGACGGGCTCTCCGGCCCATCCCACAAAAAAAATAACTCTTGTGGGATGGGCCGGAGAGCCCGTCCCATCATCAATTGATGAAAAGGATTTTTGCAAGAGGTCTACTCGATGCGATCGCAATATTGAAAGAATAAACTTATTCAACAATCTCGTAACGGACTAACTGGCGAACATTTTGACGTGATAACTGGAGCTCTTGCGCGATCGCTTCCTCTATGTGGGTTGCGTCAGTCATTGGCAATTCTAATTCCAATCGCTTCAAAATCGGTTCTGCTGTTTCTACCGCAACCTGGGTTGTTCCTTGTTTTCGGTTAATCACTGCGTTGATGAGCAATATATTGACAGATACCGTTGCTTTAAGCTGGGTATCTGCCTGAAGTTTATTCTTTGCGATCTGGGGTTGTTGTAATTCTTGAGCCATTAGGAAACTCGAGCCAACCCAAAACGCGATCGCCACAAACGGCAATGGCAACCAAAACTCTGCACCTGATGCTTTTAGCCAACGTCTAATCATCCGCTATTCTTTTCCATCCATTCTGAGCCTAATACTATCTATTGGCACTTTAATACAACTTAATATCTCCTAAAATCTAGCTTAAAGAAGATGCGCGAATCACCTCAAACTCTAATAATTATGAAAACTGCAAGCTGCGAAGGAGGCGAGCCGAGATATGAGAGTTTTGCTGGTGGAGGACGACCCAAAGCAACTGATGCCGCTTCAAACAGTGCTGTCTCAAGCAGGGCATAGCGTGGATGGGGTAAAAGATGGAGAGACGGCCCAGTGGCTGTTATCAGAAAAAGAATATGATTTGTTGATTTTGGACTGGATGTTGCCACATATCAGTGGGGTAAATCTCTGTCGTCAATATCGATCGGCAGGGAAAACAGCGCCGATTTTGATGATCACGGCAAGAGACACCACGCCGGAAAAAGTAACCGGGTTAGACGCAGGTGCAGATGATTACCTGGTGAAACCGATCGACTTGGTTGAATTCATGGCACGAGTGCGGGCATTAAGACGGCGATCGCCCCTTTGGCAAGGAGCAATTGCTAGGATGATATTTTCCTAGACTTGTAGGTAATACTCACGACAATTGGTGTAGACTGAAGTAGCCTGCATAAAACCATCAGTAATGATGACTTGGACTTTCTCTCACTTCTCTCAAGCCAAAGCTTGAGAGCATCTCTGTAATCCTTGCGGTTCGAGGTTGGTCAAAACCAGTGAAGAATACACCTCCAAAATTTGTGCAAAATACGGTGAGAGCCATAAAAGTTAGGTGGCTCTAAAATTTTTCAAGCCCCCAACTGTGGTTAGAAAACACCCAGTTTGAGTAGCGCTTTAGGGATTTTCCTTAAAGCTTTGTGGGATACCACCATACTCTCAGACGTATCTGATGAGTGTGCTATCTGAAGATTTTCGCCGATTGTCGGGGATTGTCTGAATTAAAAGTATCAGCGCCAATTATTTCCTAGCCTTTACCGGTTTTTACCTCTTCTTGCTCCCCATCCTCATTCGTTCCAGTGTAGTTAAAGTCGGGACGACTCTCCCAAGCCGTCAAACTCCTGGCTGATGAAGGTTGTGGAGCGAGCGCCGAAGCGCTGGCGCTGCCTGCCTGGAAAAAGCCGAAGCCAGCCGAGGCAATTACCCCTAATACTAAGATGCTGTTTTTCATGTTCGATGACCCTGATTTGCGTAGATTGGCACTTCTTGGCTAACCCGATATATCAGAAATGGGTTGATGCAATAACCCACTTGTCTTCTGATAAATCTGCCTGCCATAATCAATTCAGACAGGCACACCCGCTTGCGATCGGAAACGCCGGAAGTGACGTGTTACTAACGTCCACGATCATCCACCAACCTGATTTTTTTGGGTAGTGGAGCGAAAGCCATCAGGGCGTCGATCCATCAGGGAGTTATGCCATCAGGGTGCTAATCCATCGGGTAGTTAAGCCATCAGGGCGCATCTTCTACAATTAGCCACCGACTTAACTTTTATAGTTGAGTGAGTGGTTAGCCTGGTACTGACAAAGCCTTTAAGAATTAAACTTTTTGTGGATGCATCCTGAAAAGTTTGTTCTTAGGAATCCCCGAACGCGAAAGCCCGGGGAATGTCAGCAGCATGGAATTCCATGCAATCTAAGTCAACTAAAAAAACGCAGATTAACGATATCTCCCACTCAAGCAGTCCTCAGCCAAACGCTGGGGTTTTTTATTGGCAGCCATTGCGAGCGCCTTTTTCTCCGGCCTCCGGCAGGCGGATCAGAAGGCAGAAGGTTGACGGGGCTGTGGTTATGAGTTTCCCTGCCAACATCATACCACCGGGTGAAATTTAAAGTATTATTGTAAAAAAATGTGAAAAAAAGGGCGTTTTAGCGTTTTCTCACTCGATCGAGTGAAAATTCATCTAATTATGTGAACGAGTGTAAAAAATCAAGTGGCGGGGTACGATTGGGCCGATCGCAGGATTTGGGGGGAACACTTGCAAAGATACGGTAAAGATTGATAAGGAGAAAGCTGAGCTAGTAGACAATAGAGAAAGAGGAACAAAAGTTTCCCACCATAGTAAGCGGGCAATAACTCCAATTCGGAACCTTTCGATCGCACAGCAGAGGGGCGTAAAATCTTGATGAATTCCCAGATGACAGCAGAAGTCCACTCAACGTACCAATATCAAGTCGGAGGATATTTGCCTGCCGGTGCGCCCACCTATGTCCGGCGATCGGCCGACAGCGAACTCTACGCAGGACTCAAAGCCGGAGACTTCTGTTACGTGCTGAGTGCGCCACAAATGGGAAAATCCAGCCTGCTAGTGCAAACGGCCAAAAGGTTGCACGCCGAAGGTACAGTTTTTGCAGCCATCAACTTGAGAAGCATCAGCAGCCCAGATATCTCCCCCCAAAAGTGGTATGGCGGAATCATGTACCGCATGGCAAGCAGTTTACACATCACAAACAGGTTTGATGCCATCAAGTGGTGGAACGATCGCGAACTGCTGTCGCCTGTGCAGCGATTGGAGATATTTATCGAAAAAGTTTTGCTCAAGTCACTTCAGCAAAATCTGGTAATTTTCCTAGATGACATTGAAAGCATCAGCAGCCTAAATTTCAGTACCAGCGATTTTTTTGCTTTGATCCGGGCTTGTTACTCCAAGCGGGCAGAGCAACCGGAATACGATCGCCTGACTTTTGCTGTTATGGGAGTAGCAGCCCCCTCAGAATTGATCCGAGATCCAAGATGCAACCCTTTTAATATTGGACGGCAGATTCATTTAAGTCGATTCCAACTGCACGAAAGTTTGCCGCTAGCAAAAGGATTAGCCCTGAAAGCTTTTCGCCCCCAAAAAGTGCTCCAAGAAATATTAGCTTGGACGGGTGGCCAACCGTTTCTAACTCAAAAACTTTGCCAATTGGTACTTGAATACGGGCCTTTTATTGGCAGAAATTCCGAAGCTAAGCAGGTTGAAAAACTGGTCAAACACAGAATTATTAAAAATTGGGAAGAAGAAGACGAACCCCAACATTTGACCGCAATACGCGATCGCATTTTCCATAACCACTGCGACCTCACGCGGCTGTTAACGCTGTACCAGCAAGCTTTGCAACCGCCCCAGGCAACAAAATCCGGGGAATCGCAGGGAGTACCAGCAGATTACTCTCCCGAAAAAATCGAATTGCAACTGTCAGGACTGGTTGTTAAATCTCACGGTAAATTAATAGTTGCAAACCTAATTTATCAGTCAGTTTTTAATCAATTTTGGGTGGAAAAAGAGCTGGGAAAATTGGCTCCGTACCGCTTGGCGCTAGCAGCATGGCTGGCTTCAGACCGCGAAGATGAATCGCTGTTATTGACAGGGGAAAGTTTGCAGTCAGCTTTGGATTGGGCTGCGGACAAACAATTAAGCCAAGAACACTATTGGTTCTTGAATCCCGATCGAACTTTTGGGGAAAAACCGACAGTCGTTGTCGCACAAGTTGCAGACAGCAGCGTAGACACAGAAGCAGACAGCAGCATCCTCACCCCGCCCTCAGACAGTGTTCCAATTGGCAGCAACGAACAGAGATTGTACGATCACATCGTCTCCTGCGTGGAAACAGAATCCCCCGCACAGGTGATCGAGCGGTTCCGAAAGCTATTTATCGACGGCATGGGCTATCCCGATCGAGAGATTGAAGCAAGTTTGTACAGTATAGTCTCCGTCAAGCGATCTGATCAGGACTTTAAATATCTCCTCCACCGCTGCTGCTACATCCCGATCAACCGCTGGCAATTGAATTCCCAAAACCAATTCGCGATTGCCAAGTTGGTAGCTTTATTTAAGCAGACTTCTCCCCGATTCGGGATGGAATTTTACATAGTCAAGCGCTTGCAAGAACAAATAAATTTATTTACTAAAAGTGACGAATTCCAGACCATAGAGCGCTTAGTAAAAGCCTTAGATAGAGAGGCGGAACAGCAGAAACAAGATACAGATTCTCCTTTGGGCGAATTGATCTGTCGGTATCCTTATTTGTACGGCTATTCTCTACTGAGCAAGGACAGCATTGAGGAAGACCAACAAACCATCAAAAAACTGGCATTTCAAAGACAGCGACAATTTGAAACACATTTGTCTAAATATTTGAATTATATGGTTGAGCCGAGAAATACAGAAATAGGAATTGTGCAGCGGGCGGCTAATCCCACACTTTTGAACGATGCAGAACTGCACTTAGCGGTCAGGGAATTTGCGGGAAAAGTAGCAGGCGATCGCAGCTACAAAGAAGCGGCTCAATTTTTCCTAAGAGATTCCCGACAAACTCCATCTTACGCTTCATTTAAAGTGGATTTATATGAATATTTAATATCGTCGGTAGAACCAGAATACGGCGGGCGTCAATTTAATGACCGCTTGTACAAGCACATCAAAAATACATTGCCAGAAAATGACTCGGTGAAATTCAATAATATATTGTTAGTTCGGACTTGCCACCAGTTGTTCAACTTCTTAGTAGTGGAAAATTCCCAACATCCCAGCCACTACGTTTTTTACGACTTGGTGTACAACCTCGGCGCCAGCAGGACAATGGGTTTACTGCTGAAACTTGTACTGCTTTCGGCAAAAGTTAAACCTGAGTTGGAAAAGCGATTTTCTATTTTGTTTAATCACTATGAAGGTAAAGCTTCTAATGAAATTATGTGGTTTGTTAAATCCTTGGAAAATTTCAATGTGGCTTTGGTTGTGAATTTTGGTAAGACGGATTTGTCTTTGGTTAAAGAGCATCTTATTTTGACTTGAGAATAAGAAAATCGGTCGAACTAGAACAGGGTTATATAATAGTATTAATTGAAAAAAATCCAGGAGAAACCAATGAAAGCCTTTGAAGTCACAGGAACGATCGACGAAAAAGGTCAATTAATTCTCGATCGACCTTTAACCGCAGAAACTCCCGGCCGCGTGCGAATCATCGTTCTTCTTCCCGAACCTACAGATGAAGATGAAGACGACCCCGACGATACTCCAGTTGAAGAAGTAAAAGCCAGTCTCAGAAGGGCATTCCAGGAAGCTAAAACCCGACAGCGAATACCTCTTTCTCAAATGTGGGAGGGCATCGATCGATTTTAGATTTTAGATTTTAGATTTTAGATTTTAGAGGATCGCATGATTTATCAAGTAGAATCACCGTCGATCGTACTTTTGTTAACCATTTACTCAAAATCCGATCGAACTCACATCTTGCACCATTCTCAAGAACGGGCAAGATGCCCGTTCCACAAAGAGTAGATTTTCTTGTGGAACAGGCATCTTGCCTGTTCCTAAAAGGCTAATTGAGAATGGTGCAAGATGTCAGATCGAACAGATATCAGTCTCAACGAAATCCGCAGCATCATCGCCGAGTTTGACGAAAACGAATAGCGGTGTATTATAAACTCTATGATTAGCTATCTCAAAGGCACAGTAGCCGATATCGCCAAAGGCAGCAACCGCGTCATATTGACTCTGGAAGTCAATCAAATCGGCTATGAAATCCAAATTTTGCCCCGCGTGACCGGTCAATTGCCAGCATCCGGCGAAGTCGCCCAAATTTTTACTCACCAGCAAGTTAAGGAAGACCAAATCGTATTGTACGGTTTTGGCAGCGCGGCAGAACGCGATTTGTTTCGGCAGTTGACGAGTGTTAGCGGTGTGGGAGCTCAACTGGCGATCGCACTTCTCGATACTTTAGGATTGCAAGATTTAGTCCAGGCGATCGTCGGCGGTAACACCCGCATCCTCGCCAAAACCCCAGGCGTGGGTACAAAAACGGCAGAACGTCTCGCCCTGGAACTCAAAAGCAAACTCTCGGAATGGCGACAGCAAGCAGGTTTGACAACTTCAGTCGCCGCCGGAGTCCCCCCAGCTATTCAAGAAGAAGTCGAGATGATCCTGCTGGCGATGGGATACACTGCGGCTGAAGTCTTGCAAGCGCTGCAAACCCTCAGTCAAGACAGCACTTTGGCCGCCAAAGGTGATGCGGATGATTGGATACGTGAGGCGATCGCCTATTTGAGCCGATAGCAACTCTGGACACGGCAATGCCGTTTCCCTACTTGAAACAAGCTTCTGTTGATGTATACGAGACTTTGAGCCGATCGCAAGTCGCAATTCACTTTTCCCCGCAAGGGCATTAAAACTCTTTTTAAATAATTGAATTTTAAAAACGGACTAACTATGTCGCAATTCACTTTTCCCCGGAAGGGGATTGAAACATGAAAATACAAGTAGTCTCTGACTTACATCTAGTCGGAATTCACTTTTCCCCGCAAGGGGATTGAAACTCTTTAATTGAAGTGAAGGAAGGGGGCGTGGCTGATTATTGCGCGGGGCGCTTAAAGCTCACCACAAAACTTCTCCCTCCGCTCTTGTCTTTGCCTCTTGGCAGCACGCAGTGTTGCCAACTCCAGCGGATTGGACCAGCGATTAAATAGGCGTCGCCTGCATGTTGTTCGAGTTCAAAGACGGGGCTATTGGCATCTTTGCGAAAGCCAATGACGCGGTTGTTGGAGAGGCTGATGGCGAGGATTCTCTCTCCGTGTCGGTGGTTGTCGATGTGCCATTTGAACTGGGCCGAGAGGCTGCCGAACCAATCCGTGACGCGGTATTGATTGGGCATCTCATCGAAGAACCCACGGTCTTGTAAGGTCTTCCCCCAAGCGAGCATCCAGGGGCTGGGTGGTGGGGTCTCTTTGCCGGGGGCTCCGCGACGGATGGGCGCGTCGGCCTTTGGGGGTGTGGTTGGTTCGGGGGTGTTGTGTCCGAAGTCTCCGTAGTAGCGAAAGAGTACATCGCCTGGGTTCTTGGTGTACTCGTCATTTGCCACAATGAGGTCTACCTCTGTTTGAGACAGTAACTTGGGGAAGGTCTTTAGACCGGGTGGCTTTGCCATTGTGTTCCGGGGTTTTTCTTATGGTGTGTTTGCTGTGTCGATCGCGCCAGCGCCCACCCACCACAGTGGCCCGAATTTTATTACGTTTGGTGGGTGCCATAAAAAGCATTTATGCAGGGCACTGGGCCTTTATCCACCAACCATTATAGAAATAGCTTTCGACATTATTAAAGGGGTCATCGCAAATCTCGGGGTTGTTTGCGGGGGCCAGACAGAGAGAGTGCGTGCCGTTGCTGGCACTAAAGAATGTGGTACTGTTGGCGCTCGCTGGTTTCAATGTCGCAATTCACTTTTCCCCGCAAGGGGATTAAAACTCGCCATGCGAACTCTTGCAGCAAAAATTTCATCCCGCACGCTGCAACCTTGTCCATTCCCTGTGGTACAATTGCAGATTGTGACAATCGTACAAAAAAAACTAAAATCAATTCATGGCTCTTACACAACAGCGCAAACAAGAAATCATGGGCGACTTCCAAACCCATGAAACCGATACAGGCTCAGCAGATGTCCAAGTCGCCATGCTGACCGATCGCATCACAAAACTCAGCGCCCACCTGAAAATCAACCAAAAAGACTTCGCCTCCCGGCGCGGTTTGATGATGATGATCAGCCGCCGCAAGCGCCTGCTGGCATACATCCAAAGGGAAAATGTCGATCGCTACAAAGCATTGATTGCCCGTCTAGGCATTCGCGGCTAAACACCAAAGCCAAAATTTGCGACAATATTCTTTAATCTTGGACAAACACCAAGACTTATTGAAAAATGTTCGAGATTTCAGGTTAGAGATAAAATATGTCCTCCGAACCACCCCGCAAGCGCTTGCCCTTTGAACCGGCAACAAATCGTAAAAAAACGCCTAAAAAGCCCCCAGAACCCCAAGCAAGCCTAGCCTTAGAGTCGGATTCTGCCGACAAGCAGCCGAAAGCTAACAAAACCGGAAAACAGTCGCAATCCATCCCAGAAGTAGTCAGCCAACGCATGATATCTCGCATAGCGGTATTCTGCGGCATACCGACAATCCTGGGAATTTGCACATTTTTTGTCAGCTATTTGGTAGTCAGCAAAGGCTTGTTCGATCTGCCCAACACAGCAGTATTGCTGGTAAGCATGGGCTGTTTTGGTCTAGGCGTTCTGGGATTAAGCTACGGAGTCCTCTCAGCTTCCTGGGATGAAGAAATTTCAGGAAGCACTCTGGGGTGGGAAGAATTTAATACCAATTTTGGACGGATGCGAGAAGCGTGGCGCGCCGCCAAGCCAAAAAGTTAGTCATTAGTTATTAGTTATTAGTTATTAGTGACAACTTAACATTAAACCGATAGTCCGATAGTCCGACAGGGAATGAATTCCCTGTCTCAAAGCGAAAGTCCTCTTGCATAGGACTAATGAATTTAAAAAGTTTTCTTCTCAGTCCTCATAGCGAGGACTTTAGCTTTGAGACAGGGGTTTTAACCCCTGGCGGACTTGGCGGGTAAGCGAGAGAACTTGGCGGACTAAAAGCTTAAGTTGACACCAATGGCTACTGCCGTGTCCTGATATCATTCGATCGCCATTGCATCTATTTTTCTCAGTTCATCCGTGTCATAATTCGTTTCTAGCCCAACAGAAAAGGCAAAAAAAATATGATTATTGTAATGAAAGCCGGCACTCCAGAAGCCGAGATCGATCGACTAGACGAAGACCTCCGCACTAACTGGGGTTTGATACCAGAAAAAATCGTCGGCCGTTACAAAGTTGTCATGGGTTTGGTAGGCGACACCGCCGAGCTCGAACCGATGCAACTGCGCGAAATGAGCACCTGGATTGAAGAAGTGCTGCGCGTCGAAAAACCCTACAAACGCGCTTCTCTGGAGTACCGCCAAGGAGAAGCCAGCACAGTAGAAGTTGCTACTCCTTTAGGGCCTGTGATGATTGGCCTGCACCACCCGATCGCGATCGTAGCAGGCCCTTGCTCGGTCGAAAACGAAGAAATGATTGTCGAAACGGCAATGCGCGTCAAAGCTGCTGGAGCTCATTTTCTCCGTGGTGGCGCGTACAAACCGAGAACTTCCCCCTATGCTTTCCAAGGCCACGGCGAGAGTGCTTTGGGATTGCTAGCTGCGGCGCGGGAAGCTAGCGGTTTGGGAATTATCACCGAAGTTATGGATGCGGCGGACTTAAGTGCGATCGCAGAAGTAGCCGACGTGATCCAAGTCGGGGCGAGAAATATGCAGAATTTCTCACTGTTGAAGAAAGTCGGAGCTCAAGACAAACCAATTTTGCTGAAGCGCGGCATCTCCGCCACCATTGAAGAATGGTTGATGGCTGCTGAGTATATCATGGCTTCTGGCAATCCGAACGTGATTTTGTGCGAGCGCGGAATTCGCGGGTATGACAGGCAATATACACGCAATACCCTCGATTTGTCGGCAGTACCAGTATTGCGGACTCTGACTCACTTACCGATTATGGTTGACCCTAGTCACGGCACCGGTTGGGCGCAGTTTGTACCGTCAATGGCGTTTGCTTCGATCGCCTCTGGTACAGATTCGCTGATGATTGAAGTGCACCCGAATCCGAAAAAAGCTTTGTCTGACGGGCCGCAATCTTTAACACCGGATCAGTTCGACAAGTTGATGGAAGAATTGGCGGTGATTGGTAAAGTCATGGGACGTTGGCCGCAGCCCGTGCCTGTTTTGGCATAGAAACAGGCGAAACGCCTAACCTAAAATGCGATCGCTGTTAAATCCCCGACTTTTTTAAGAAGTCGGGGATTTTGTTATTCGGTTTTTGGAATAGAGGCCCAGGGGCATTTGTGACAAGTTACTGGAGTTTAGACTAAACAGCTATTAAATCGCGATCGTCACTGCACTCACCAACCCACATTCCGCACCCCAAACTGGCACATAGTCGGATTGAGGGGGTAAAAGTGAATCACCCGAGACAATGGTGAGTAAAAATACTCAATAATTTTGGTCAAACTCCAATCATGAGGGCTGAAAATTCCTGACAAGAGAAGTGAAGGCATGAGTTAAATCTGATACGAGTTAAAAGGGCGAGCGGTAGAAAACGAAGTTTAGGGCGTATTCGTAACCTGATTGATGACGAAAATGCGTTAATTGCGCTCGCAACCATAGCCAATAATCACCAAAAACAGTGTAAACTAGCAATCGCGATAAACGCTTAAATCAGGATTCAGCAGCCCATGCAGAAAGCATCCCAGATAAAAGTAGAAAACCTAGATCATCTGGGCTTGATAGCCGGTCTAGTTGATGAAATAGGAATTGTTGAAAAAATCAATGAATTAGTAGGCGAACAACCGGGTGAGATAGTCAGTCCCGGCCTGGTAGTTAAAGCCATGATCATCAATGGATTAGGGATGGTTTCCGCCCCATTATACTTATTTTCTAAATTTTTTGAAGGGAAAGCAACAGAACATTTACTTGGAGCAGGGATTCAAGCATCACATTTAAATGATGACCGCTTAGGAAGAGTATTAGATAAATTATAAATAGCCGTAATTACAGAAATATTTACAACCATTGCCCTGTCAGCCGCTCAAAAATTCGTAAGGATTCAGGTCTAAAAACTTGCGGCTCCAACGCTTGTCTGGCAAGGGTTTTAGGGCAAAATAAGGGTTTTTGT
>NZ_JAUBOX010000118.1:0-17001 GCF_036700445.1 Microcoleus sp. T3_B1 | reverse complement strand
GGTTTTTAGCTGGCATTTTTGTAGAGATTGACTAAACTCCTTTTTTATTATACCCTATTTAAAGGTACAACAGCTTAGGGCAGGTAGGGCGAGTTTTAATTTGTGATCTGCCCTCATTTTTGGGGCAGATAGGGCAGGAGATTACAACCTATTTGCCCTAGACAGACAGAAGTATTTAAATATAGAATGTGAGTGCGATCGGAGTTACGGATGAATAATCATGAAATCTCGCTCCCGCTAGCCCCCATGCTGTTTCATTCCCCTGAAACCCGCCAGGAAATGAATTCCCTGGCTAATAGCAGAAGTCGGTTAAAACCGACTAAAATACTAATTTTCAGTCCTCTTAAGAGGACTTTCGCTATGAGACAGGGAATTCATTCCCTGTCGGACTGTCGGACTCTCCCGAAACCCGCCAGGGAATGAATTCCCTGGCTAATAGCAGAAGTCGGTTAAAACCGACTAAAATACTAATTTCCAGTCCTCTTAAGAGGACTTTAGCTATGAGACAGGGAATTCATTCCCTGTCGGACTGTAGGATTATCGAATTAACTGAAAAACCAATAACAATAGCTAACAAATTACTATGCGCGACTCCGATAAAGTTCAATCGAGTGCAAAGGGAAAAGAGTATCTCCGAGAACAAATTAAAGAAAAAGGTTTTACTCAAGAAAAACTTGCCCAACTCGCCAAAGTTTCCACCGACACGATTAAGCGCTTACTCGGTACAAAAGACTGCCCCAATGGCGTAGAAAGATGGCAAGTTACCAAGATAGCTGAAAAATTAGGCCTAGAACCAACAGACATAGTTGACCCAAAAGATTGGAATGCCGACAATTCGCTGCCGCCAGAGTTTGAATCACTTATAACAGAAAAAATTAAAACCTTTTGCGGCCGCCGATTTGTTTTTGATAATTTTCAGCAATTTATCACCGCAAATCCTCACGGTTATTTTACAATCATCGGGGATGCGGGAATGGGCAAAAGTTCCATTGTTGCCAAATACGTCTCGGAACATCAATCTCCCTGCTATTTCAATATTCTCGTCGAAGGCCGCAACAGACCAGAATTGTTTTTGAAGAGCATTCGCCAGCAATTAATTGACCGCTATCAATTGCCAAATTCAGAAAATGCCGATTTACCCACTTTACTGGCAAAGGTGGCGGGAAAACTCACTTTGGGCGAACGTTTGGTAATTGCGATTGATGCACTGGATGAAGTCGCACAAGAAGCGGGAGAAAATCTTTTACATTTACCGACTACTCTGCCAGATGGGGTTTATTTCTTGCTGACGAGGCGACCGCATAACCTCGGTCAAAAGAGGCTTTCTGTATCTCCGGGAGTTCCGGTAAAAGAGTTAGATTTAAGAGACAGCGAGTATGTTAATTTCAATCATGATGATATCAAAGAGTATATTCGGTATCTGCTCTCTACCGATTCTCAGTATAAAGATGAACTGAGAAAGTGGATTCAAATTCGTAGCATTACCGAGACAACTTTTGTCGAGCAAGTGGCAGACAAAAGCGAAAACAATTTTATGTATTTGCGGTATGTTTTGCCCGCAATTGCTAAGGGCGATTATAATGACTTGAGCTTAAAGCAATTGCCTGACGGGCTGCAAGAGTATTATCAAAACCATTGGGTACGGATGGGGATGGAAGCTAAGCCAGGGCAATTGATGGAGATTGTCTTGTATATTTTACTTGAGATTGCCACGCCGATTCCCTGCGAGATGATGGCTGGAATTGCCGAGGTGGATGAATGCGATGTGGCACAGGTTTTAGAAGATGAGTGGGTTGAGTATTTGAAAAAGCAGAATGTAGACGGAAAAATCTGCTACAGCATCTATCATGCGAGTTTCCTTGACTTTCTGAAAGCCCAACGAGAGATGGATTCAAAGCGTAAAATTTTTCAGGAAGTATATCAACGGATTGCTGAGAATTTAGAAAAAGGGATGGCGTGAGATGGGAGAATTTGCTAACAAGTTCGAGGCCAAACCACTTTTCTATCAACGTGCTTATCTGGGCAGCTTACTGCTAATTTATGTCAATTCAGGGAATTTAGAAAAGTATTATCAAACACTAACCGATTTTAACTTCCTGATGGCAAAGATTCAACATCCTGAGTTTGGAGTGCAGGCACTGATTGATGATTTCCATTTAGTTGACGATTCAGAAGCATTAAGTAACCCAGAGTACAACCCAGAAAAAGCAAAAGCTCTGAACTTGATTCGCTCGGTATTGTGGAGATCATCGGATATTTTAGAGCGAGACAAAACGCAACTAGCAGAGCAATTGTGGGGGCGATTGGTACACTTAAAAATACCACAAGTTTATACAATACTGGAGAAAGTAAAGCAACAGAAAATAGCACCGTGGTTGCGTCCTTTGACACCTTGTTTAACTCCCCCTAGCAGGGAAGTAATCCGCACCCTCAAAGGTCACAGACACTGGGTAAATGCAGTAGCCGTCACTGGTGATGGCAAGCAGGCGATTTCTGGTTCCAGAGACAACACCATTAAAATCTGGGATTTAACAACTGGAGAGGAACTGGTTACTCTTACTGGTCACAGAAAATTGGTAAATGCAGTAGCCGTCATTACTGATGCTAAGCGGGCGATTTCTGGTTCGAGAGACAACACTATTAAAGTCTGGGATTTAACAACTGGAAAGGAACAGTTTACTCTTACTGGGCACAGCAAATCGGTAAATGCAGTAGCCGTCACTGCTGATGGCAAGCGAGCGATTTCTGGTTCAGATGATAAAACTCTCAAAGTCTGGGATTTACAAACAGGAGAAGGATTTTTTACTCTTACTGGTCACAGCAAATTGATAAATGCAATAGCCGTTACTGCGGATGGTAAGCAGGTGGTTTCTGGTTCGAGAGACAAAACCCTCAAAGTTTGGGATTTAACAACTGGAGAGGAACTGCTTTCTCTTACTGGTCACAGTGACTGGATAAATGCAGTAGCAGTCACTGCTGATGGTAAGTGGGCGATTTCTGCTTCGAGAGACAAAACCCTCAACGTCTGGGATTTAACCACTGGAAAGGAACTGTTTACTCTTACTGGTCACAGCAAATCGGTAACAGCAGTAGCCGTTACTGCTGATGGCAAGTGGGCGATTTCTGGTTCGAGAGACAACACCCTCAAAGTCTGGGATTTAACAACTCGAAAGGAACTGTTTACTCTTACTGGTCACAGGCAATCGGTAAAATCAATAGCCGTCACTACTGATGGCAAGCGGGCGATTTCTGGTTCTGATGACAAAACCCTCAAGGTATGGGATTTAACAACAGGAGAGGAACAATTTACTCTTACGGATCACACCTACTCGGTAACAGCAGTAGCCGTTACTGCTGATGGCAAGCGGGCGGTTTCTGGTTCGAGAGACAACACCCTCAAAGTGTGGGATTTAACCACTGGAAAGGAACAGTTTACTCTTACGGGTCACAGATACCCGGTAACAGCAGTAGCCGTCACTGCTGATGGCAAGCGGGCGATTTCTGGTTCGTTGGGCAACCTCTTTGTTGGTGAAAAGCTGGATATTTCTGATATAAACAGCACCATTAAAGTATGGGATTTAACAACTAGAAAGGAACTGTTTACTCGCAAAGATAGCGGATTCTTGGATAATGTACTAGCATTCACTGCTGATGGCAAGCGGGTGCTTTCTCATTGTTTCAAGGGTATCAGAGTCTGGGATTTAAAAACTGGAGATAACCTGTTGATTCTTGCTGATGAGGGTTCCTTGGTAACATCAGTAGCTGTCACTGCTGATGGAAAGTTGGCGATTTCTGGTTCGTACCACATCAAAGTCTGGGATTTAAAAGCAGGAGAGAAACTGTTTATTCTTGCTGGTCACAGTGACCGTGTAAATGCAGTAGCTGTCACTGCTGATGGCAAGCACGCAATTTCTGCTTCGAGAGACAACACCCTTAAAATCTGGGATTTAACGACTCGAAAGGAACTGTTTACTCTTACCGATCACAGCAAATCGGTAAATGTAGTAGCCGTCACTACTGATGGCAAGCGAGCGATTTCTGGTTCAGATGACAACACCATCAAACTATGGGATTTATCGACTGGAAATCTCATTGCTAGTTTCACGCTTGAAAATCCGATCGCCTGTTGCGCCATTGCACCCGATGGAGTAACAATTGTGGCAGGCGACCAATCCGGCCGAGTATATTTCCTGCGGCTAGAAGGGATGGAGGAACTAACATGAATTCCTCACCTCTGCCAACTCCGATCTCTACCGCCGCTTACCCAAAAGAATTTCAGCAACTCCTGCGAGAAAAAACCGAGAATTTTACAGGGCGCAAGTTTGTTTTTTCTGCCATTTCCGACTTTCTGGACTCCCACAGCCACGGTTATTTCACAATTGTCGGCACTCCCGGCTGCGGCAAAAGTTCCATCCTCGCTCAATATGTCACCGCCCATCCTCGCAGTATCTATTACAACGCTGCAGTTGAGGGCAAAAATCGAGCTGAAGATTTTCTCGCTTCAGTCTGCACTCAACTGATTGACAAATACCTTGCCGCCAATGGGGAAACATCCGAAATCCTCAAGCTAAAATCTCAACTTCAAAATCTCGAATCCCATGATGGGAGTTGGTTTCTGTCTTTGTTGCTTCAGCAAATTAGCGATAAATTAAACGTAGCTTGCGAGACGGCACGTCATCGCCAACGGTTGATAATTGTAATTGATTCTGTAGACGCGATCGCCCGCACGAGTCAGCCTCCCAGCACAAATCTGTTTTATCTGCCGAGATATTTGGGCGATCGTACTTATTTTATCCTCGCCCGCCGCCCGTTTTTGAGAGAGAAATCCGGTTTGTTAATTGAAACCCCCTCTCAAACTCTCGATTTAAGAGATTATCCCGCCCAAAATCGGGAAGATGTCCTTAACTACATTCAGCAATACCTATCAACCGCACCGGATTTAACTCAACCCGAATTCTGCCAACAACTCGCCACTGTCAGCGAAAACAATTTCATGTATCTGAGTCAAATGTTAAGGGCGATCGCCGAGAATTCACGCCCCGATGCTAATCTGGGAGAGTCCTCACTTCTCTCTGAACTTCCTCCCGGTTTAGCAGCCTATTATCAAAACCACTGGCTGCGGATGGGAGGTGAGGGCTTATCGGCGATCGACTTGTCTGTGCTGAATGTTTTGGTAAAATCCCCAACAGGTTTGTCTGTAAGTGCGATCGCCAATATAATTGATCAGGATGAATACGATGTTGAAAAAACATTAGACAATTGGATAGAGTTCTTAAATAAACAAGAAATCGAAGGAGAAATTTGCTATAGTTTGTATCATAATAGTTTCCGCGAATGGCTAGGCAAACAATCTATTTTAGAATCATGATGAGGACACGGCGCCGTGTCCATTGGAGTCAACAAACACGTTAAACCGATAGTCCGACAGGGGTTGAAACCCCGGCCTCAAAGCGAAAGTCCTCGCTTCAGAGGACTAATGAATGATTCAGTCCTCTTTTAGAGGACTTTAGCTATTAGACAGGGAATTCATTCCCTGGCGGACTAGCGGGTAGGCGGGAGGACTAGCGGAGGAAAAGTTTAAGTAATATCAATTCCGATGCCACCGAGTTTTATATTATATCAAAAACAATACAACAATGAAACGAGCAGTATTTCTCGATCGCGATGGCGTTCTCAATATCGAAGTCGGCTACATCCACAAAGTAGAAGATTTGAATTTAATCCCCGGAATAGCCCAAGCTGTACGCCGCTTAAATGACCAACAAATATTTTGCTGTTTGGTTTCCAATCAATCGGGCCCAGCGAGGGATTATAATCCGATTAGCCACATAGAAGCTTTGCACAAACGCCTGTGTCACTTATTAGAAAATGAAGCCGGAGCAAAGTTAGATGCTCTTTATTACTGTCCTTATTTAAGCGCAGCCGAAGGCGGAAAAAACCCAGAATTTACGCGGTATTCGACTTGGCGAAAACCAAATACAGGAATGTTAGTAGCGGCGGCTTGGGAATACGATTTGGATTTGCGAAATAGTTTTATGGTGGGGGATAAAGCGACTGATGTTGATATGGCTCACAATGCCGGCTGTACTGGTATTTTGGTGCAGACTGGTTACGGGGAAAGCGTGTTGAGTGGGGAGTATCAGCACCATACTAAACCGGATTTTATTGCAGCAAATTTAGCGGTGGCGGTGGACTGGATTTTGCAACACTTTGATTAGTTTTTGTAGGGGCATTTAAGTTTTTTGCCGTTGAGTCGAACAGGAAAGTGCTACGTAAGGAAGCGCGACTGTGAAGGTTGTACCCACGCCCATTTTGCTTTCGCAGGCGATCGCGCCTCCTTGCAATTCGACAGCTTTTTTAACAATGGTTAATCCCAAACCGTTACCTTTAATCTTTCCCGTATTCTTGCAGCGGTAGAACATTTCAAATATTTTCCCTACTTCGGTTTCTGGGATGCCGATACCTTCGTCTCGGATACGCATAATTAGTAAGGGAGAGTTAATATTTGTAAATAGGGAATTGCCAAACAAACACTGAGGAGATAAGCAGAAAATAGCTTCTTTGTCTCCCTCGCCTGCTTGACGGTATTCCAATTCCAAGGTGACTTGCCCGCCGTTTGGAGAATATTTCATGGCGTTGACGATTAAGTTAGAAATAATGCCGTGCAGCAATTGTTGATCTAATATTGCACTGGTAACATCTGATGGGATTAATGTTAGTTTGTGCTTGGCTTCATTTCCTAACTGCAATTGATCGAGCAAGTCTTGACAAAATTCGACTAAATTTATCGGTAATGGATTGCATTTGAGTTGACCTGCTTCTGCTCTCCCCATAAACAGCATATCATCGATTAGCTGGTTCATCTTTTGGGTAGCTGAGTGCACCAGGCGCAGGGTTCTAACTTGGGATTCGTCACGGCTGCGAGTTCGATCGAGCTCTAGAAGTTCCGCAGAGATTAAAATCGCGTTGAGCGGGTTCCGCAATTCGTGAGCGGCCATTGAAATATACTGGTTTTGGCGGTGCGATTTTTCTTCCACCGACTCTGTGGCTGCTTCCGCGGCTTTGAGAGATTCTCGCATCTTGGTTTCGATTTCGTGTCTGTGCAGGGCAATCTCGATCGCCACCCGTAAATCATTTTGTTGAAATGGTTTTATAATGTAACCGAATGGATCTGTAAGTTTCGCTCTTTGCAGCGTTTTATCGTCGGCATAAGCTGTTAAAAATACTGTCGGTACATTCATATTAGTTCTGATTTTTTCGGCTGCTGTTACCCCGTCTATCTCACCTTTAAGCACGATGTCCATCAACACTAAATCGGGCGGGGTTTCTAGAGCTTTTTGAATTGCTTCTTCTCCTGAAGAAACTGTAGCGGTTACTGCATATCCCAGTTTTTTTAATCGGCCTGCTATGTCTTGCGCTACAATAACTTCGTCTTCGACAACCAAAATTTTTATAGGGTTCATTTTTCCTTAAATGCGTCGCCGATAATTTAACTCTTTAAAAATTAAAGTGTAGCAGGTTCCACACTGACTGTCAATGGCAATACTCGCATCTAATTGGCAAGACAACATTCTCACTAATCGCAATCCTAATGTTTCAGGATTTTCTACGTCGAAACCCGCCGGGAATCCGCTACCATTATCTTGAATAATTAATTGGAGTTCCTGAAAACTTAATTCCTTAAATTCTATGTTAATTTCACCTTTCGCACTTTTGCTAAAAGCATATTTTAGGGAATTAGAAACTACTTCGTTTATAATTAAACCGCAAGGAATGGCTGTTTCTATGTTTAAATAAATTGGGTCAAGGTTGAGATTGAATTGGATGGCAGTGTTGCCGCAACCAAAAGATTGATACAAATTAGCAACCAAGTTTTCGACGTAGGGGGGAAGGGCGATGCGATCGAGATGTTCGGATTGATAAAGTTGCTCGTGAATCAGAGCCATTGAATGGATACGGGTCTGGCTTTCTTCAAATAAAGCTAGCGTCGGTTCGTCTTCAATATATTGAGCTTGAAGTTGCAGCAAGCTGGAAATTACCTGCATATTATTTTTGACTCTGTGGTGAATTTCTTTGAGCAATACTTCTTTTTCGCGGAGTGCTGCTTGGATGCGGGCCTCGGTACATTTGCGATCGCTGATATCTTCGGCAATACCCGCGATGCGGTAAATTTTGCCCGATTCGTCGTAAATGGGAAAAGCTCGATCGCACACCCAGCGAATTGTGCCGTCTGGCAGAAAAATCCGATATTCGGTATTGGTGGACTCGCCCTGCAAAACTCGCCCCATTGCCTCTTCCAACAGGAGTTTATCTTCTGGATGCACCCACTCCATCATTTTTAATGGATCAGCATACAATTCTTCGCGACTGCGCCCCCAGATTTGTTCGTAAGTTGGACTCAGATACAATAAATCGGTGAAGTCCGCAGACATTAGCCAGAAGGAATCTTGGATATTTTCTGCTAACTGGCGGAAGCGTTCTTCACTTTCGCGGATGGTTTTTTCTGCCTGTTTGCCTGCGGTAATATCTACCGCAATGCCCACGATGCGGTAAACTTTACCAGATTGATTTCTAATGGGAAAAGCCCGATCGCGAATCCAGCGTATTTTGCCGTCCAGCCTGACAATTCGATATTCTATCTCGTCTTCAGACTCAATTTGTCTAGTTAAATTAGCAATAACGCGCTCGCGATCTTCTGGATGGAGGGAATCTGCAAAAAAGCGCCTGTTAGCATACAAATCAGCGCAGCTTCGGCCCCAAATCTTTTCGTAAGCCGGACTGATATAAATAATTTCCTGGGGTTGAACGTTTACCATCCAAAACACGCTTTCAATGTTTTCTGCTAGCTCTCGGAACCTTTCTTCGCTTTCTTTCAGCGCTGCTTCGGTTTTTTTGCGATCGCTAATATCTTCTGTCACTACTAGATTGTAAACTGCCCCGCTCAGCGGTTCTTGGATGAGCGATACTGTAATATTTACCCAAACTACAGTGCCGTCTTTGTGCAGTAAGCGTTTTTCCATTTTAAAACTGTCAATTTGGCCGGCAAATAATTGCTTGTTTTGTTCTAAATCTGCATCTATATCTTCTGGGTAAGTAACGTCCATCCAAGTTCGCGACAGCAGTTCGCTCGCAGTATATCCCACTATATCGCAGAATTTTTGATTGACTCGCAAATAGCGGCCTGTTGCGTCAGGGTGGGTAATACCGACTGCCGCTTGTTCGACGGTTGCCCGAAAGCGTTCTTCGCTATCTCTGAGGGTTGCTTCTGCTTTTTTGCGATCGCTAATATCGCGCTGTACGCCAAAATACCCGATGATTCTGCCGTGGGAATCGTAAATGCAAATATAGTCGCCTTCTATCCAAACTGGAACTCCGTCAAACGTGCGATTCTCATTTTCGATGTGAATTCTGCCAGCATCAAAAAATTGCTTGATTATCTCTCTGCTACCAGTCAAGTCGTGCGACAAGAAAGAGTAAAGCGTCCGGCCAATAAACTCTTCCCTAGTACCTCCGTATTGAGCTATCAAAGCATCATTTGCCTTCGTTACCCGCCCGTTAGCAAATATGTAATCCAAAACTTTTTCTTTGTCAACTGTATCGTCCCAGTGGACGGGTTCGTCCAGCATCATAAAGAAAAAACCATCTAAAGATTGAGAGAAAAACAATTCTAGCTGTTCCTGGCTTTTCCGCAGAGCTTTTTCGGCGCGCCAGCGAGAGAGAACTTCTTCCTGCAATTGATCGTTGGCTGTTTTCAAGTCCTCAGTGCGCTTTTGATATTTAATTTGTAGCTGATTTTTGATTTCTTCCAGCGCTATTTCTGCCTGTTTTTTTTCGGTAATATCTTGAGTAACGACCATTCCTGCAAAAATTTCTTCCCGGTCGTTTTTGACGGGAACAATTGTTGTTGAATAAATGCGATCGCCGTATTTATATTCAAAAGTATTCTCTTTTCCTGCCAAAGCAGCGCGATATGTAGTCTCAAAAAGTTGCCAATCTTCAGGTGGGGATACTTCCCACAATGTTTTGCCTTCCAACTGTTCTTTGGACAAACCAACTACTGCCAAACCTTGGCCGTCAACCAGAGTATAGCGCAAATCGCGATCGAACAAAAACACCGACCCATTCGGATAATGTTTGATGAGAGTTCGGTACATTTCCTGGCTTTTTTCCAGAGATGTGATTAACCGAATACGATCGTCCTCGGTGATATCCGATTCAGTTACGGAGCCCGAAATGCCAGGATTCTCGACTGCTTTGAGTTGTGCTTCTAATTTCTGGCACAATTCTCTCTGCTGCTGCAAATCCTCTTCTAGTTGCCGAATTTTTGCTTTTTGCTCTGCTACCAATGCTTCGCAGGTTTCCAGAGGTCGATCGATCTTGGTAGGATCAATACACATAATTGCTCTAGGTTTAGCAGTAAAGGCTTGAGCTTTTTCAAGTTAATACTAACAAAGCTCAAGCCTGCACTGCCAACTTACAGCAGATTCAATTTATATGCGGTACACACAATCAAGTTGTAACTAAGGTGCGTCGCCACCCGTCAAGGAGCAAATTCCATTGAACCATAGAACAGATCCGCACCCTACATAAATCGTTTCCGGTTGCATCGGTATTGTTCAAACAGTCAACAGTCAACAGTCAACAGTCAACAATTATTTAGGAACTCCCGCCGTCAAGACTTCATGACTTTCCAATGTTACCAAAACATCATCTTCAATTCTCACACCAATACCGCGCCATTTTTCAGGAACCTCCGGCTGTCCTTCAACCGGTTTAATATAAGGAGAAATATAAATCCCCGGTTCCACCGTCAGCACTTGTCCTGCCTGCAAAACTTGCGGATTTTCGCCGTACTGATAAACGCCGACATCGTGCACATCCAATCCCAGCCAATGACCAGTGCGGTGCATATAAAATGGCTTGTATTTCTCTTCTTTAATTATCTCTTCAATGTCCCCCACCAAAAGTTTTAAATCCATTAAACCTTCCACCAAAACGCGCACTGCTGTTTCGTGAATTTTGCTGTAAGGATTTCCCGGATATACTTGACTAATTGCCTGCAATTGTGCTTGCAAAACTAAGTCATAAATTATCTGTTGTTCAGTTGTAAATTTGCCGCTAACAGGAAAGGTGCGAGTAATATCGGCGTTGTAGTAACCGCAAGCACAACCAGCATCTATTAGCAACAAATCGTTTTCCTGCATTTGGCGGTTGTTTTCGATGTAGTGGAGGACGCAGGAATTGTAACCGGATGCAACAATTGAAGGGTAAGCGGGAGTGCAGCCATTTAAGCCAAAAGTATGTTCTATTTCAGCTTGAATTTCATATTCGTATCTGCCCGGCTTAGCGAATTCTTGGGCGCGGTTGTGCGCTGCAACTGAGATATTAGCGGCTTTTCGCATTAATGCTAATTCAGTTTCGCTTTTCACCAGCCGCATCGGGTGTAAAATGATGTTGGAATCTTCGATCGCTGTCGGGCCTGTGCCGCGTTTTGGGTAGGTTGCCATCAAGCGCTGCCAGTGATTGAGGACTGTTTGGTCGAAAGTACGATCGCGCCCGAAGTGATAGTATATGCGATCGGCCTTTTCTAAATATTTCGGCAGTTTTTCCGCAAGTTCGGCGATGGGAAAAGCTTCATCCGCGCCGTAAAGTTCTTTAGCGCCTTCTACTCCGGCGCGATAACCGTGCCAAGTTTCTTTTTCCAAGTCTTTTGGCTGCACAAACAAGACAAATTTGTGTTCTTCGTGGTGCGGCGCGAGCACTGCTACCGCCGCAGCTTCGTTGAAACCTGTTAAGTAGAAAAAATCGCTATCTTGTCGGTAGGCGTATTCTACATCGTTGTGCATGACGGCTGCGGGTGCGCTGCGAAATATCGCCGTCCCGCTGCCAATTTTTGCCATTAACTGTTCGCGTCTTTGCCGATATTCGGTGGGGTTGGTCATCCGATTTTAGATTTTAGATTTTAGATTTTAGATTTTAGATTGAGTGTAATATTAACACTCAGCGGTTTCAAGCGCTGCTTGTCAGACTTGCACCCGCAAGGCAAGGGTTGAAGATATAGGTGCTCTGTTTTTTTTCTGGGTCTACAGCAGTTCTCAATCTTGGTGAGGTATGCCCTATGCCCTATGCCCTATGCCCTATGCCCGCTTATCAAGCGTACACCTCATATTACTGAGAAAGGCTATACTTATTTATTCTCTGGTTCTGCGATCGCCAATTGACAAGTATAGTCAACCAGCCCAGACAAAGATGAGTTGCGATCTACTAAAGTCCATCTCCGATCGAAATTCGACCAATTTTCGCCATCTTGGCTAACTCTGACAGTTCTCAACTGTCGTTGCTTGCAGTCAACTTCCATTTGCGCCAACAATTTCTCGTTACTAAACTGTTGAGTTACTAAAATAGTTCTGACTGGATAAGAGGGAGCACCGGGAATATCGGATTTGCTTAATTCAACGCTGCTGGAGTCGATGCAAATATCTACAAAACATCTTAATTTTTCGGCGCGGGCGCTCAAATTAATGCCAAAAATTAATGTTGAAATTACTATCAAACAAATCGATGAACTCTTAATCATATAGCAGGAGGAAGAAGTTTCTTTTGACTGGGCGGTTGAAACCGCTGCTACACAGACAAAACCCGCCTGCGCGGGTTGAATTTCTTCAGTCCGCGCAGGCGGACTTTGTTTGTGTAGCAGCGAATTCTATTCGCCCTCAATATTCACTCTTCTTTTTAAAGCTGAGGAACGTATTGTTCTTTTTCAGGAACAAAAGTGTATTCAGAGACAATTAGGCGCAACTCTTCGCCGTCGATGGTTTCTTTTTCGATCAACAAATCGACTAAGCGATCGATCACGGTGCGATTTTCGCGAATAATTCGGCGGGCGTCGTCGTAGCAGTGATCGACAATCGATCGAACTTGTCCGTCAATCCGAGAGGCTATTTCTTCGGAATATTCCGATCGCGCTGTGTAGTCGCGGCCAAGGAAAATTTCGCTTTGCTGGGCTTCCAGGGCGATCGGGCCCAAGGTAGACATCCCATAGCGAGTCACCATTTGCCGCGCCATGCCGCTTACTTGCTGCAAATCGTTGCCGGCACCGGTGGTTACTTCGGCATCGCCGAAAACTACTTCTTCGGCTGCGCGGCCACCCAAAGCACCGCTAATGCGGGCTAAAATTTGCGATCGAGAAATCAAACCTTGGTCTTCGCTGGGCATGAACCAAGTCAAGCCGCGGGCCTGTCCGCGAGGAACTAAGGTAACTTTTTGAACTGGATCGTGGGCTTGAATGATTGTACCGACGATCGCGTGGCCGATTTCGTGGTAAGCAATCAAGCGCTTGCTCTTGCTGTCCACCAAGGGAGTGCCTTCCATACCTGCTACCACGCGATCGACTGCATCGTCAACTTCGAGCATCGTAATCGCTTCTTTGCGGCGGCGGGCGGTTAAAATCGCAGCTTCGTTGAGCAAGTTAGCCAAATCAGCGCCGGTAAAACCAGGAGTACGGCGGGCGATGGCGTCCAAAGAAATTTCCGCAGACAGCTTCTTGTTGCGCGCGTGAACTTCCAAAATTTCCAAGCGGCCTTTGATATCCGGCGTATCTACGCTAACTTGGCGGTCAAAACGTCCCGGACGCAGCAGCGCTGAGTCGAGCACGTCGGGGCGGTTCGTGGCAGCAATGATGATAATGCCAGTATTGCCCTCAAAACCGTCCATTTCGGTCAGCAACTGGTTCAGGGTTTGTTCGCGTTCGTCGTTACCGCCGCCGATACCGGCGCCGCGCTGGCGACCCACTGCATCGATTTCATCAATAAAGATGATGCAAGGAGCATTTTCTTTAGCTTTCTTGAACAAGTCCCGAACGCGGGAAGCGCCGACACCGACGAACATTTCCACAAATTCCGAACCGGAGATGCTGAAGAAAGGCACGCCGGCTTCGCCTGCGATCGCTTTTGCCAGCAAGGTTTTACCGGTTCCGGGAGGGCCCACTAGCAGCACGCCTTTGGGAATCTTTGCCCCGACTGCGGTGAAGCGTTCGGGTTTTTTGAGGAATGTCACTACTTCTTGTAGTTCTTCTTTGGCTTCCTCAACGCCTGCTACGTCGTCGAACAGTACGCCTGTTTTAGCTTCCATTTGAAAGCGAGCTTTGGATTTGCCAAAGTTCATGGCTTGGCCAGGGCCCCCTGGCACGTTGCCACCGCGGCGGAAGAGGAAAAACAGGCCTCCTACTAACAAGAGGGGAAATACTAGATTGCCTAAAAGTCCCCAGACAGCGCCGTCGTTGCGTAGTGGGTGAGTGTCGAAGCTGATTTTGGAGTCTCTGAGCCTAGAAACCAGTTCCGGGGCATTTGAGGGCAAGTCTACCCGCCACCGCTGCTCGTGATTGTCCAGTTCGGGATCGACTGCTAGGACAATAGCCGTCCGACCTCCGTCGTAAAGGTCAACGCTGGTCACTCGACCGGCGTTTAAGTAATCTAAGAATCGACCGTAGCTTAGGCGGGTGCTGGCGGTGTTCTTGCTCATTTCTGCCGGAGATGGGGCAAAGGCCCCCTGCCACAAGAAAAAGCCGATGACTAAGGCGGGTAAAGTCCAAAGTAGTATAGTTCGCCAAGAAATTTTCATAAATGCGGATGCCTTGAATTGGGGACAGATCGGGTAAGATCGCGGTGTCGGAGAAGTGCGACAAAAGTTTACACTCAGAATCTTAACTAAATTTAACTTAACAATGCACTCTCAGGCAACAGGCCGTATTGCCGCGATCGATCGAGAATACTCCTCGACCGAAACCATCCAGGGTACAAGCCCCCGGACCGCGGCCCCTGTTGTCGCCTCTAAAATCTAAAATCTAAAATCTAAAATCTAAAATCTAAAATCTATTAAGGGCGATCGTCCCGAATATAATGTTTGGTGCTGATTTCGATACCGATCTAGGTAGAGTTAGAAGAATCGCCGCAAAACCCACTGTCTTTAAGCGTGGCAGTGTCAAGGGATAAGGCATGATAATGGTGAGGCTCAGTGAGGTAACACATTTCAATGACAACTAGACAGCTTGTTCCTAATTCGGCTATGCTGACCCAGCAGACTAAAGTCGCTTCTAACAACAAATCGATTATTAGTGCTGATTTGGGTCGGACGGCAACTAAAGCTTGCGTGAGTCGCAACCCTAGTAGCGTTGTTTTCATCCCTGCCAACGTGGCTACTATGCCCGTGGAAAAGGTGCGGGGTGGCAGCTTTGAGTCCAAAGCAACAGACCCTCTGTTGGATATGTGGCTGGAGTACCAGGGCAAGGGCTACGCGATCGGTCAATTGGCGGCAGATTTTGGCGCTAATCTCGGTGGCGCTGACCAGTCGAAAGTAGTAGATGCTTTGGTTAAGGTCTTTTCCTGTGCTGGATATTTCCAGATGAAAGGCGAAATAGCAGTTGTGCTGGGTTTGCCGTTTTATTCGCAGGATCAGTTTGAGAAGGAAAAGGAAGAGATTATCAGCCAACTGCGCTCTCCCCACGTTGTGGTGTACCGGGGCGAGCGTGTGGATATTAACATCAGTCACGTTTGGGTGATGCCGGAAGGGTTCGGCAGCCTGATTTGGTGCGAGGCTCAAGATAACAAGGAGTTTACGCCGGAGTTGCCCGAACTGTCGGTGGCTGTTGTTGATATCGGACACCAAACTACCGATTTGTTAATGGTCGATCGTTTCCGGTTCGCCCGGGCGGCTTCAAAGAGCGATTCCTTCGCAATGAACAAGTTCTACGAACAAGTTGCCTCAAAGATTCCGGGAGCTGACCCTCAATCTCTGTCTTTACTGGAAGCGGTGAATAAACCCGAGGGCCAGCGTTTTTACCGTCCCAGAGGAGCGACTAAGCCGACTAATTTGGATCCGATTATTAAGGACTTGCGGGAGGCTTTCGCTAACGAACTGTCCGAACGTTTGGTGCAGTGGCTGCCCGAACGTGTGACGGATGTGGTTCTGACTGGCGGTGGCGGCGAGTTTTTCTGGGAGGTTTTGCAACCTTTGCTTAAAGACGCCAATCTTAAGGCTCACTTGGCTCAGCCTTCCCGGAAAGCTAATGCTTTGGGACAGTTTATTTATGCTGAGGCTCAGCTAGCCACGATAAAGTAACGCATTAAGGCTTGAACCCTATGGCACTGTGGGCAAAAAATAAGGCGAATTTCTCGGTGGCGTTTACGGAAGATGCTGCGGATCAAACTTTGCTGGCCGCTATTGAAAAAGAGTTGGCTTTCACGAAGTATCAGACTTTCAGCAATCTCTGCAAGCAAGCTTTGTGGCAGTTTTTGTCTGTATCTGAGTCTGCTAGCTCTACACAGAGCTTTCAGCGGTTGGAACAGCGTATTGCTGAACTTGTGGTAAAATTTGCTGAGTTTGAGCACAATGTTTCGGCAGAGGAATTAAGCCGTTTGGAGGGACTGGAACATCACCTGAATCAACTCAGCGCGCAGTTGGATCAATTGCAGGGGAGTGTTAACAGTAAGTTTGCTCAAGTTTCTTTTGCCCCAGTTTCAAAAGTAGTAGAGCCTGGCCCGATTGAATCTGAATCTGTGGCGGATGATAATGTAGTGTCTGATGCTGAAGTTGCTCCTCCTCGGGATTCCGATCCTTTGTTGGAGCGTTTAAGTTCTTTGTTACCCCAAGATTTCTAAAATGAGGTAGATTAACAGTAAGACTTTTTCTGACATTTGCTAACAATCACTTACATTTGCCAGAGATATTTATATCATATAAGCTGTTGCGGCATTTAAGTTGTCTGTCAAAAAAAATTAAAGTCTTGTGGGGAGTAGGGGTTGGGCGGGACGCCCGCCCTGAATATACAATTTAAATGCGCGACAGCTTAGAATGAATTTAGCCACTCTGATTTAGGTGAAAAACCTTGGTAGTACGCAACCGCTATATAAATAAGTTGCCTCTACACTATCAAAGCAAATAATCAGATTGGCGTGGGGCTGTAAGCGATAACCAAGCTGAAGGCAAGAATATAAGTGCTTGTAG
>NZ_JAUBOX010000117.1:0-17009 GCF_036700445.1 Microcoleus sp. T3_B1 | reverse complement strand
TACGGATATGGGTTGATTTACATTCTGGGCATTGCATAAATTATTCCTCCTATTCATACTCTAACTCAGCAACGCCGGATTAATGCTGTTAGTACCGAGGGAAATCCTCAACCTGTGGGCGGGAAAGTTTACTGTTTTTTGCCACTTCCCCTGGAAACTGGGCTACCCGTTCACATCAACGGTTTTTTTAACTTAAATAGTTCGCGGGATAACCTCAGCAGCGACAGCGGACAAACTGGAAAAGACCGACCGAGAGCTATTTGGAACCAGCTACTCGCACAGCACGTTTTGTCCCACGCTTATGCTAACTTAATTGTTGATTTAGTGCAAGATATTGGCAGGTATCAGCCAGAGGAATTTTACAAACTTTGGCCTGTTAGCAAAATTACTGTCAGCAAAGCTCTCGAAGAACTGCACCGTTTTGTCATACAGTTATTGTATCAGAGAGCAGTTGTGCGATCGGCTGTAGAACACGCTGTAACTCAACATCTATTCAGCGGGGCCGTGGTGTCACAAACAAGATGGGTGACGCCTCCGACAGTCAAAAATCTACCTTCTAAAAAGTTGTGGGACGAATTATTAGCAGCAATGCGCGCCGACAATATCGACATTCCCGAACCGCCATTACCCGAGTCAATTTTGGCAGCTTTTAAAGATGCAGGTTTGCTGTTGCAAACATTCACGGCAGCTAACTTGCGACAACACTTAACCGAAAACAAACAACTAGGCGTCCCCTTGCAAGATGCACCGAAACCCAGCTTGCAAAATAGACAGTGGATTGCGAATATGCTGCGCTATTGCATCAGCGACAATCACCGGGATTTGCGCGGTTTGCCGCTAGCTTTTCTCGCTAATAATACTCTGCAAGTATTTGGTTACAACCCGATAGGCACTATTTACTTTTCCGAAGAGACATCAAGGCAGATATTTGCCGATCATCTAGAATGGTTTTTGCATCAAGATTTAAGCCAGGTAGTGCCTACACATAACATGATTGGCGTGTCAGAAATGAAGGCTACAGAAGTAGCGAGAAAATTGGTTTATGTCATTAGTTCAACGCAGTCACAATGCGATTGGCAATCTGATGCACTAAATCCACCAAATGCAGAGTGGTTGACTCTCGTATACAATTATTTTTTTAATATCTCCCCCAGATATCTGTCGCCAGAAACAGTCGAGGAATTAAAGAAAGTTCCACTGGTTCCGGGAAATGATGGTAAGCTTCACAAAGGAGGAACTGCGGAAACTCCTTTGTTGTGCGCTGATAATATTGCAGCGGAAACGATCGAGGCTGTACAGTATTTTGGGGTGACGCTTGTCAAAGCACCGGCTAAACTTGAAAGTGCGATCGCCCAATTTGCTCAAAGACACAAAAATCTGTTAGTCTATTTTCTGACAGGCCCAGATGTCCTAGACACAGTATCTTCGCGGTGCGATCGAGGTTTGCCGCCCTACCACCAACAGCATTATACCTCTCTCCTCAATTTCCTGGCAGCTTCAGAACCAACAAATTACGACCAAGATAGCCTCAACAAGCTGCGTCAACTACCAATTTACCCCACAACTTCCCACGAAATAGTTTCCCTCAACGATGAAAATGTCTACCTTCCGGGCGGTGGATACGAACCGCCGGAAATTGCAGGTACGTTGAGGCTTTTACGCATAGAAAAAAACAGGCAATGGCTGCGGCTGTTCCAATTTTTGCAAGTTCCGGTACTGAATCGCGCTAGACTAATTCGCGAGTGTTTGTTACCTGAGTATGCCTCATTTGCTCCTGAAGAACAATTAATCGCGCTGGCGTGGATTCGAGAGCATCTGAATGATGCTTGCAAAGAACTAGAAAAAGCAGGAGAGAATGCTTTTTCATTCCAGGAAGAGCTGAAAAAGGCGCGTTTGGTACGCTGTAGCGATCGCAGATTACGCTCTGTCGAACTAATTTACAATCCCGAAAGTCAAGTAATCCGCAACATTCTCGGAAATTTAGCAGCTATTCCAGACATGGAATTTTACTCGCAGGATTATGCACTCTGGCTCGATTTTTTCGATAATTTGGGGATGCGAAAAACCTTGAGTGCAGATGACATTGCAGCTTGTGTTGACAATCTAATTCAAACCGCCAATCGTTCGGGTACAGGCGCAGTAACCGATGCTTGTATTGCGGTTTTTAACTACATAGTTGATAATTGGGAGGCACTAAAATATACCCAAATTGGGAATACCAACAAAACACTGGCTGAAACACTCGCAGATAAACCTTGGCTTCCTGTCGAGCAAAATCCTGAGAAGTTAAGCCAATATCCCGCCGCTGCGATACCTGAACCCAGGCTGTATCGCGCTAAAGATGTCTGTTTCATTCAAGATGTTCGCTTAGTTGCTAGCCAAAAATTTTTATTTGCACGCCCTGATCGCGACTTGCTGAAGCCCGAAATCAGAACTGCACTTGGTTTTCAGCCTGTAGATACCACTACAGTTATCGACCACTTTGATACACTAATCAAAACTTGGGAAAATGACAGTTGAAATCACGACATCCGACGCTCTAAACGCACATTTACAATCAGTAAAGGCAATTTACAAGTATCTCGATGATACTTTCATCAAAGGCAGTATTTCCAGCGAACAACGCCAGCAAATTCAAAAGCGCTTTGCTCACCGTCAATGTCTGTGGGATGAGTCTAGGGGTAAGTTTTGGCGGCCAAAATACGCTTTTTTGGATGACGTGCCTTTTTTCGGCAACCGCCGCACAACTATAGCGGTTTCTCATCCATTTTCCGAAGTCTATCAGCTTTTGGGACAAGGGCGATCGCCTGTTGTACAAGATTACCTAGATTTTCTCGAAGAATTAGCAGCAGAGTACAGCAACACACCTTTAAACGCAGCAGATAAAAACTCTGCGATCGAGGTCATCGGCCGTCTAGAATCTCAACAGTCATTAGAAGGCTGCACAGTTAAAAACCCACCGATTCTTACTGCTAACATCACACTTGCTCCCGCCTGTCAAGTTCTCATCCCCGACGCACCTTGGCGCAAAGATTACATTGATCCCAACCAGATACTGCACCAGCAAATCTCCCCAAACTTTGCCAAAGCTGCGGGAAGTCTTTCTTTATTAAAAGATGTGATTGAACATCCGACGACGGTCAAAAATGCCCTAAATGCTAAAAGTAATGATTGGTGTCGAGAATGGCAAAATACGCTAAATTCCCCAGAATTTATATCGGGTTTAAAGCGGCTGATTTTCCACGAGCGCGACTCGGAACCAATCCTCAATATCATCTGGATTGCAAAGGCTAAAGTTTCGCCAGCTAGTCAAATTCATGTAGATTTATTCTGGAAGGGTGAAACCAAAATCGCGGCATCTATACCGGGGACTCAATACTTTGATGAGTTGAATAAAATATTTCATATTATCAGTAGCAGTAGCAGATACATTATGCTCTGCTATTTAGCAGAGAGTATTAATGCTCGACTCGGCGAATATGCAGTGCAAAATCTGCTGCCGCTGGCAAGCATTCTGGATGCTGAGCCGAACAATATTAATGCTTTGCTAAATGAGTTGCGAATTAGGTCTTTACCGGGCGATTTGTCTCCCGTCACCGCCCCTAATTTAGAAATTACATCCTCTGCAGGAGAAAAGGGCGATCGAAAGGGCGATCGCTCAATTTATTGGGGCGCATTTTGAGCGATTATAATGAGCATTATTATCGGCTCTGTAAGGTGCACATTGTGCACCCTACCAGCCTCTATTCTTCAGTCCGCGCAGGCGGACTTCGTTTGTATAGACGCGGTTTCAACCGCCGAATCTAAACAGATTGAGCTACATGATGGCGGCTAGTCAATTTATCCAATTGATTCACCAACAAACTTAGGAACAATCCGACATCGGTAACAACTCCAGTAGATTCGATCGAACCCCGATCGCTCAATTTCGTCACCACCGCCGGATTAATGTCCACACAGACCATCTTCACACCAGCCGGCGTCATATTTCCCACACCAATTGAGTGCAGCATAGACGACAGCATTAACACCATATCCGCACCCCGTAACAGCTCAGTATATTCTTCTTGAGCCTTAACTAAATCCATTTGCGTGTCGGGAAGTGGCCCGTCATCGCGGATCGAACCCGCCAGAGAAAACGGTATATTGTTCTTCACGCACTCGTACATCACACCGTTAGTAACCAACCCTGCTTCAACAGCTTTTGCAATACTCCCGTAACGCCGCACAGTGTTAATTATTTTCAAGTGGTGCCGATGTCCGCCGCGCACAGCAACACCGCGTTTCATGTCAACCCCTAAAGAGGTTCCCATATTCGATTGTTCCATGTCGTGAACCGCGATCGCATTTCCGCCCAACAACGCTTGCACGTAACCTTCGCGAATCAAATGCGCTAAATGTTCGCCACCGCCAGTGTGGATAACAACAGGCCCCGCCGTAACTACAACTTTGCCACCGCGATCGCGAATTTGGCGCAATTCCCACGCTACTTGTTCCACCACCAATTCTACGCGGCGCTCGCTAGAAACGCTGCCCGACATAAAGCTGAATTCTTGAGAATTGCGCTGTTCCCGCGATTCTGTTTTGCGGATGGTGCGGATACCCACTACATCTACAACGACTTTTTCTCCTACTTTTAAATCGCGCAATAATTTGCATTTAGCCACTGGGCCATCAGCGGTTTCAGTAATAGCAACAGCACCATCCATCCGCTGATTTTGCGCTTTCACCCACTGACCATTTACCCGCACTTCCGTGGGATAAATCGTACTAACATAAAAGTCGTCCGGGCCAACGCCATCTTGCACTACCGGTTCTAAAATAGCGTCGCAAATCTCTTGTGGTGGCGGCACTGCACCCAAGTCAATCAGCATTCCCATCATTTCTTCCATCACATCGTGGGAAGGAGCCGAAACTTTAACGTCCGCAGATGATGTGCTTTGCCGCTGCTCTCCCAGATTGAAATTGAGCACTTGGAAACTGCCACCGAGATCGACAATTAAGTCTAAAGCACGGCTGATTAAACCCGCATCGAGCAAGTGACCTTCCATGCGAATTGTGCGGCTTTCTACCATCACGTTTGCCGATCGATCTTCTTGCACTGGTTCCGTTACCCGTAGCGTCAAACACTTACAGGCGCCGCCCGCTTTTAGAAATTCGCTCATCGGCGTTTCAATTACTTGAAAACCAGCCTGAGTAATGCGCGTTTTCAAGGCTTCGCTAACCTTGTTCATTACCACAACTTTGTCAATATTGACCGCATTGCAGGCAAAATTTGCGGCATCGGCTTCTTCAATAGCAATGCGTTTTTCCGGCGCAACTCGCATTTCGATTAAGCGGTTGGAATACGAGTCAAATGCTGCTGGATAGTAGAGCAAATATCCGCCTGTCAGAGGACAAAAACAGGTGTCTAGGTGATAGAAACGTTCGTCAACTAAACGCAGGGAAAGCACTTCTATGTTGAGCCATTTTGCTAGTAGCGGGTGCGAGTCGAGTTCGGAACGGAAGCCGTATCCGGCCCACAACCAGCGTCCTTCGCGATCGAGCAAAGCATCGCCAGCGCCCTCAAACGGCAAGTCTTTCGGGAGTTCGTGCACGGTGAAACCTTTGCTTTCAAACCATGCTTTGAAATAGGGTTCTTCGCCTTGGCGTTCTTTGTGATAGAAACGGCTGAGGACGAAGGTATTGCCTAAAAGTAAGCCTGCGTTGGCGGTGAAAACCATATCCGGCCAGCCTTTTGCCGGCGGTACGAGGTCTACAACGGCGTTGTCTTTGAGGACGTGGTAAAGTTTTTCCCACTGTTCGACGGCGCGATCGCGCGATGATTTGTGGACATTTCCCTCCATCCACGGATTAATCACGTAATCCACATCGTAGTGGTCGGGAGCACACATGAGGAAGCGAATTGAGTCAGTCATAATTCAGTTAAAATGTGGTAGACGCTACAGCAGACGTATGTTGACAGAGTTTGTATAATAGCAACTGTAATATTCACTACTAATTTTAGCAGCGCAACGTCTGGAGCCTCAAAAGGCTAACTCTTTATTATATCATGTTTAAGATGAGATTACATTAAATGACAGACCGTTCGCAGGAAATACTGGAGAAAATGTCAGGTTATGACGCACTCTAAAATAGGTTCTGGTAGACGATTAATATCCTGTGCGTTGAATTGCCCCTAATCTGACGGTGCAGGGGCGTTTACGCTCGTCTGTGGCTGATATTATAGATTGTTGGTGAACCCGCCCCCACCAGAATTAGGGTTAATTTACCCGACATGATATGACAGCTTCTCCTAACTTTCAACTTTCAACTTTTGCGAAATCGGCAGTTCGATCGCAAATTCTGTTCCCCGGCCAACTTCTGAATGACACTCCAACTTACCGCCGTGGGTGTCTTTAACTATTTGGTAACTAATCGACAACCCTAAACCAGTGCCGCTGCCGACAGGTTTGGTAGTAAAAAACGGGTCAAACATCCTTGACTGAACTTCGGGAGGGATACCGGGCCCGCTGTCAACAATCCGCACACACACTTGATTTTCGCTGCTGAGTTCAGTAACAATGCGAATCTGGTTAACTTTGCAAGTACAGTGGGCTGATGACTCTTCTATAGCGTCGATCGCATTCACCAGCAAATTCATAAATACCTGGTTTAATTGAGCCGGATAACACTCGACTTTGGGCAGGTTCCCGTAATTTTTAATAACTTGAATCTCCCGACGTTTTGGCTGTGACTGGAATCGGTGCTGCAAAATCACCAACGTGCTCTCTATTCCTTCATGAATGTCTATTACTTTGCGATCTGTTTCGTCGAGTCTAGAAAAGTTTCTCAAAGACAGCACTATCTGCTTAATGCGGTTAGCACCTTCTTGCATTGAAGCCATGATTTTCGGGAAATCGCCAGCTATAAAATCCACCTCGACTTCTTCCAATTCTTGGGCTATTTCTGGAACTGGTTCAGGATAGTATTGCTGGTAGAATTGGAGCAACTTCACCAAATCGCGAGCGTACTGTGCGGCGGGAATAATATTGCCGTAGATGAAGCTAATCGGGTTATTAATTTCATGGGCTATTCCGGCTACCATTTGCCCGATACTTGACATTTTTTCGGATTGAATAAGCTGAGATTGAGCCTTTTTTAAGTCGGCCAGAGTTTGTTCTAACTGTTGCGCTTTTTCTCGTTCTCGCTGTTCGCTAAATTGCAACTCTACTTCGGCTTGTTTGCGATCGCTAATATCAATATGGGTGCCCGTCATCCGCAAAGGATTTCCCGAAGCGTCGTGTTCCATCACCTTCGCTTGAGCTAAAATCCACTTCCACTCGCCGGATTTTGTCAGCATCCTAAATTCCACTTCGTAAGTAGGATTTTTGCCTTCCAGGTGAGCATTTAGCGCTGCTTTAGCCGGAGACAAATCCTCTGGATGTACCAGTTGCTCCCAGGATGCAAAACTATTTGCTATTTCCTCTACTTCATATCCCAGCATCATTTTCCACCGGGGATTAAAATAGACTTCTCCCGTGGCCAGATTCCAATCCCACAATCCCATCGCACTGCCTTCAAATGCCAGATAAAAACGTTCTTCGCTAATTTGCAAAGCTGCTTCGGCTTGTTTGCGATCGCTAATATCCATCACTGTTCCCAACAGTTTGATTACTTCCCCTGTTTCACTAAAAACAGCTTCTCCCCTTCCTTCGAGGTATATAATTTGACCGCTAGGATGCAAAAATCGGAACTCTCTTTTGTAGGAAATTCCTTGTGAGATAGTCAGGCTGACTGTTTGTTGAAATAATTCTCTGTCGTCGGGATGACACATCTTTAAAAGTTTGGCAGATGTCGGTTCAGTTGCACTTGAGTCAAGACCAAAAATGCGGAATACTTCTTCTGACCAAGTGATTTTATTTGTGACTAAATCAAATTCCCAACTGCCGATATGGGCAATTTTTTGGGCTGCTGCTAGACTAGCTTCGCTTTGTTGAAGTTTAAGTCGCTGTTGTTTATCTTGTTCGAGAAGATTGGCTTGAGCGATCGCAATTCCCATTTGTGCCGCCACAGTTTTCAATAATCCGATCTCATCTGGTGTCCACTGGCGCGGGCGATCGTACTGGTGCAGGCATATCATTCCGTTGGCTTTTCCCTGGTAGGAAGTGCGGATGGATATCATCGACTTCAAACCTATTTGACCGCACAAATCTCGGACGTTTTCTAGCAGCGGTTCGGAAAAAACATCGTCAGAAACTACAGCTTGATCTTGGGACAATAAAAACTGAACGTGAGGATTGCCATCTATGGGGATTTCTAAATCTAAAAGCGATTTGGAGGCGGATTTTCTGTACTCAGCGACATTAACAATTCTGGGAATAGGGTGTTCTGTGTAGGTGTGAACCAAGCAGCAATCAGCATTAAAAATGCGACCAATTTGGGCAGTCGCTGTTTGAAAAACTTGCTCCTGCTTTAAGCTGTAACGAATTTCCAGAGTAATTGTTTCTAGCAGAAATCTTTGCTTAATTTGCCGTTCCAAAGCAGCTAAAGCTGTTTTAAGTTCGAGTTCGGCTTGTTTGCGATCGCTAATTTCAGTAGCCGTTCCTAAAATTTTCCAAGGTTTGTCGTCTGGTGTTCTGGCGAACACTGTATCCACGCTAACAAACCAGCGATATTCACCATTTTTGTGCGGAATTCTGTACTCAAACTCAAAGCTTTCACCGTCTTTTGCTGCCTCAATCCTGCTCATGTGTTCTAAGAATCCGGGCAAATCGTCAGGGTGTATTAAGTTAGGAAGAAATCCTCCTGCCATCTGCTGGATTTCTTCCAGGGTGTAGCCAATATCGCTATAGATTTCGCGGTTGATATACAGAGTTCGCTGTTCAATCAAATCGGAAACGTACAAAAGATTAGGATGTGTTTGAATTACCGCCGACAGCCAGCGTTGGCTGTCTCGGAGTTCGGCTTCGATCCGCTTGCGTTCTTCTATTTCTGCTTGCAGCAGCGCATTTTGTGCTAAAATTTGTTTATAAAGACGGTTCAGAAGCAGTTGATTTTCGACACGGCTCACCACTTCTTCTGTTTGAAATGGTTTACTAATGTAGTCGGCCCCCCCCACCGAAAAAGCTTTGACTTTATCAAAAACTTCATTTAAAGAGCTAATAAAAATCACAGGAATGTGTTTGGTTTGCGGACAAGCTTTTAGCTGTTCGCAGACTTGATAGCCATCCATACCGGGCATCATAATGTCCAGCAAAATCAAATCCGGTGGACTCGACAGAGCAAAGTTAAGAGCCAATTTGCCATCTCGTGTCGGCCGCACTTTATATCCCCGCTTAGACAAAAGCTGGGATAAAAGTCGCAAGCTTTCTGGATGGTCGTCCACCATTAAAATATTTTCTTGTAAGACAGTGTTTTGAAGTCTAATTGTTTCTAGTCTTGGATTTTTATCGTCAGTTGTATTCACAGTAAACCCTCCAACTCTTCAAGTTGTATATGTGGGAATATTTTTAAAGTCATTAACCGCTTGTAGCTAACACTCTCCGATGAACCAGCACAACTATTGACTATATAGCACACTCCTAAATCATCTGTCATTATATCAAAAACAATGCTCTTTTGAAAATGTTGGTGGCTCAACTTATCGGAGCCGAGTTAGAAAACAGCCTTGATGCCTCAAATCACAGGCTAAGCAAGGAATTTTGATTAAAGGTAAAACTTGTACTTTTACAATTTTTATAACCCGGTTTTTCCTCCCTTTACCGGGTGGCTCTCTATTGTGTTTGGTCACTAGATACCCACACTCGAAAGGTTAATTAAAACAGACCGAAGGGTGTCAACTTAAGACTAAAGTTCTTTTTTTTCTGGTTTGTATCCAAGTCTTGAGTTCCCTAAATCCAGGGCGGTTTCATTTTTTTGTAGGGGCAAAACCCACGCCCGGTTCCACCGATGCCTGAAATGCCCATGAAATCATCTCTGGGTGGGGGCGGGCATTCTTGGCACCCCCCTACAAAAGCCTGGTTTTTCGTAGGGGCAATCCCCCGTGGTTGCCCCGAAACAGCCCTGTTTCCTAAATCCCCCTTCTGAAGCAGCGCTAGGGCAGTGTAGGCATAATTGTCAAACAGTATACCGTTACTAATTATGAGCTTAAGTTGACACCAATGGCCCCTGAAAGACTCCTACAATATATTATATTTTATTTGCGCTGTCGGGCTGATTTATGGTATGTTGTTCTCGGCCTGCAATTCCCCGCAAGCGGCGTACACGGCTTTCACGTTATACCAATTCAGAAAAATCCGAGCAATTTCTAGAGCTAACTGCGGCTTGCCTTGGTCAATCAACCACTGCAAAAAAGGAGTCATCGTTCGCTCATTTAGCATTCCACCTAATGATAAAAATCCCCACAGAATTTGGTGCAAAACAGTCATTTGAATCATCATCCGTACTTCCCAATTTGGGTGTTTTTGATAAAACAAAACTCCCATTCTACCGCGCTGAATTTCGCGGTCAATCATGCCAGGAATTTGCTCTAAACTAAAAGGTGGATGCCAGTGATAGCCGACAGCAGCCGGACATTTAATGAGTTTCAAACCTAATTTTTTTAACCTAACTCCCAACTCTAAATCTTCCCATCCGTACAGTTGAAAGCGATTGTCAAAAAGTCCAGCAGCCAGCAGCCAGTGGCGGGCGATCGCCACATTTCCCGTAGCAAAATAAGCCGCCGAAAAATCGGTAATTTTGTAAGGTTCTGAGGTAGGATTGTCGAAATTGCAAGTATTAATCACGCTGCCGTAAGTAAAAACAGCATCAGTATCTTTGTAACCCTGTAGTAAAGCATCGGTGTGTGCTTGCAAAAAATGCTCTGTTACCACCAAATCGCTGTCAATAAAAATAATCGTATCGCCCTTAGCATCTTCAACGCCCAAATTCCGGGCCGCCGCCGGGCCCTGGTGAGATTGACAGATCGATCGCACATGAGGCAACAAGTCAGCATTTGCGGCCAACCACTCCAGCGTCCCGTCCGTCGATCCGTCGTCCACGACAATTACTTCATACTCTCTGACAATCTCACCGAACTGCTGATTTTCCAAAGCCAGTAGACATTTTGCCAAAATCGGTTTACGATTATACGTCGGAATCACAACACTAAAAAACACGGCTTTTCCCCATCGCCACAGTTACCGTATCCCACGGTAGCAGATTTTCCGCAGCAACTCCCCCGGTAAATAGCCAAGTTTAGCAAAAAAAGAATATATAAATCTGTACTATTTCTGACAAGAATCGATCTCAATTAGGTGCATAATGAAAAGTCGGTTAAATATCACATCTTGCACCATTCTCCAGAACAGGCAAGATGCCTGTTCCACAAACATTTAATTTTCTTGTGGGGCAGGCATCTTACCCCATTCTCTCGAACAGGCAAGATGCCTGTTCCACAAAAATGATATTTTTTTGTGGGGAGTAGGGGTTGGGTCGAAGAGCCCGCCCTGAAAAGCTTAGTGACAAGGGTGCAAGATGTCAGTTAAATTCAGGATGTAAAGAACAATGAGTCGCGCTAAAAAAGTTGTCCTAGCATATTCCGGCGGAGTCGATACCTCCGTCTGCATTCCTTACCTCAAAAACGAGTGGGGTGTTGAAGAAGTAATTACTCTGGCCGCGGATTTGGGACAGGGAGACGAATTAGAACCGATCCGCAAAAAAGCTTTAGCATCCGGTGCTTCGGAATCTTTAGTTATTGATGCTACCGAAGAATTTGTCAAAGACTATGCGTTTCCAGCGATTCAAGCTAACGCACTTTACGAAAACCGTTATCCCCTTTCGACTGCCCTCGCTCGCCCGCTGATTGCTAAATTGTTAGTAGAAGCGGCGGAAAAATACGGTGCAGATGCCATCGCCCACGGTTGCACCGGCAAAGGAAACGATCAGGTGCGGTTCGATGTGTCGATCGGCGCGCTCAACCCCAAGATTAAAATCTTAGCACCAGCGCGGGAGTGGAAAATGAGCCGCGAGGAAACGATCGCATACGGCGAAAGATGCGGCATTCCGTCGCCGGTGAAAAAGTCTTCGCCTTACAGTATCGATCGCAACTTATTAGGAATGGCAATTGAAGCCGGAATCCTCGAAGATCCTTGGGCGGAACCGCCAGAGGAAGTTTATTTGATGACAAAGGCGATCGAACAAACTCCCGACACACCCGAATATATTGAAATCGGTTTCGAGTTCGGAAATCCTGTCACTTTGAACGGCAAAAATTTATCACCAGTCGCCTTAATTTCCCAACTCAACGAAATAGTTGGAAACCACGGAGTCGGCCGAATCGACATGATTGAAAACCGCCTCGTCGGGATTAAATCGCGGGAAATTTACGAAACACCAGCGATTTTAGTTTTGATGCACGCGCACCGAGACTTAGAAAGTTTGACGCTGACAGCAGATGTGACGCGGTACAAGCGAGGCATCGAAGAAACCTACAGCCAAATGATTTATAACGGTCTTTGGTACAATCCTTTGAAAACAGCTTTAGACGCATTTATTCAGGACACGCAAAAGCGAGTAACTGGAACCGTGCGGCTCAAACTGTTCAAAGGAAATGCGACAATTGTTGGCCGCAAATCGGAAAATTCCCTGTACAGTTTCGACTTAGCAACCTACGGCGCAGAGGACGAATTCGATCACAAAGCTGCCGAAGGATTTGTCTATGTTTGGGGACTACCAACCCGCATTTGGTCGGAAAAAAATAGAGGTTACAAATAGGAAGCAATTAGGGTTAAAAACCTGATGTTAAGCCAATACGGCTCAGTTAAGCTCGATCCCCCCTAGCGCCTAGGGCGGGCACGGGGGCACCGCCCCTACGAAGGGGAGTAGGGGGTGGGACAAGAAATTACTCTTGCGTCCCCCTTCTTAAGGGGGATTTAGGGGGATCTCGCCCGGAATAAATAGTTTTAACTGAACCTTATTGGATGTTCAGCCGCCGATTCGTGGAATTAAAGTAGGGTGTACATGGCGAACCTTATTTGCTGCACTCGCCCAACCTGTGCCAATTACCTAAGTTCTGAGTTAGTAAAATACAGTAATAATTGGTAATTGGTAATTGGTTGTTTTTCTAATAATTTGTTAAACTGTCTTCAGACAAATTTAGCTTTGAGGCAGGGGTTTAAACCCCTGCCAGATTACTGTCAAATCGAGATTTTTGCCTGCTTTCTACCTTCCGATTACAGCCTCGGATCGACAGGTTCGCTCTCCATCGCTAAAACTCCGAAAACGCACTCGTGAACTTGTCTCAAAGGAGCACCCGCAACAAATCTCTCCAATGCTTCTATACCGAGAGCAAACTCTCGCAACGCCAAAGAACGCTTGCCGGAAAGTCCGCGCGATCGCAGTTTTTCTAAATGTTCCGGCAAAGAATATTCCAGACCATAAATAATTCGCAAATACTCTTTACCGCGACATTTTACCGCAGGCTGTACAAGTCCTTTGCTATTTTTCACAATAAAATCCATTGGTTTAACAACCATTCCTTCGCCTCCCGCCGCCGTCAGTTTTTCCCACCATTGAATCCCCGCCAATTGGCTGTCAAAATCTGCAATTTCAACTATTTTGTATTCAGTAGCTAACAGGAATTCCGGGTCAGCTTGACAAATTTGTGAAATCTGTTCCATGTGCCAACAGTGATTTTTGTCAGTGTGAACAGTTCCCTCGGTTGCCAAGATGTGGAAAGGTGCTAATTTGAGGTCGGAGAGCGATTTTACTGGCCAGCAGTAGCGCTGATAGGCATGAACATAGCGATCGGCTAGTTCGGCTCGCTCTTGATAGCTGATTAGCAAAGAATTGATTTCAACTCCCCGCTGGTTTGCCTGTTCTAAGTTCTTAATCGCCTCCGCAAACCCGTGACGAGATGCTGTTCCCACGGCGGCGTATTGCTCTTTCAATAAACCTTGAGCTTTGGCTGACCAAGGCATTAATTCGCAGTCCAAACACACCCAATCAGTTTGAAATTTCTCCCAAAAATTGCTGGCAGTGAGAGCGACATTTACCCGCGCTAAAAATTCTCTTTCTAAGGTAGAATTATCGAAAAAATGCCGTCCCGTGCGGGTGTAGCAAATGCCCATACTCTCGCTGAGAATGCCAAATCGGCGTAAAGCTGCCGATGCGTCGCGGCAAACGATCGCAACTGCACGGGAACCCATGTGCTTTTCTTCGCACACAACTGTCGATATGCCCTGCTGTTGGTAGTAGCTAAATGCTTCGGCTGGATGTTCTAAAAGTCCTGGTTTTTTGGAGGTAGCAGCGGGAGACATTGTGGGCGGTAAATAAATCAGCCATTTGGGATTGGCGGCAAACCGACTCATTACTTCTAGGGCTGCGATCGCATTTTCTTCTTTAATCGTAATGTTACTTTGCAGGCGAGTTGAAATGATGCGTTTTCCGAGTACGTCGCTAATGTCCAGTACGTCATCAAACTGCTGTTGGGCGGTGAGATTCACTGCCGCCAAACCGCTATCGATCGCGGGTGAATTAATGTCTCTATTGTTAAGTGGAGTTGGGCTGTCTTGAAAGAGGATCGGTTTGGCAGGTTCGCAGTAAATTCTAGCAGCGGGAACGCTGACAAATTCTCTTTCGGGATACCGCAAAGCTGTTAGTTTGCCTCCGAAAACGCAGCCAGTGTCAATATCAACAGTATTGTTCAACCATTCTGTTTCTGGAACGGGGGTGTGTCCGTAAACAACCGCTGCCTGACCTCGATATTCGGCGGCCCAATTGTAGCGGACGGGCAAGCCGAATTCATCGATTTCGCCAGTTGTTTCTCCGTACAAGGCGAAATCTCGAATGCGGCGCGATGCACGTCCCTGAAATTCAGCTTTCATCCCAGCGTGGGCGACGACTAATTTTCCGCCATCGAGGACGTAATGCCCAATCAAACTATCTAAAAATTGGCGAATTTCTCGTACTGCTGATTCGCGCAATTCATCCGGTAAAGCGGCAATTTCTGCTAAGGTTTGTTCGAGTCCGTGGTTGATTTTGACATTTTTGCCGTTGAGTTTTCGCAGCAGTTTGATGTCGTGGTTTCCAGGTACGCATAAAGCTGTTTCTGCGAGTACCATGTTTCGCACGAGTTTGAGGGTGTCGAGAATGCGCGGGCCCCGATCGACCAAATCTCCCAAAAACACGGCTTTACGCCCTTCTGGGTGCGCGTAGGTGGGAAAATTCCCCCAATCGGATTCGCTGGATTTTTCGATAATTTGATAGCCCAAGTGTTGCAGCAATTGTTCCAATTCGTCGCAGCATCCGTGAACATCACCGATGATGTCAAAAGGGCCGCAGTCGCCTTTGCGATTGTTCCACAGCGGTTGTCTTTCGACTTCTACGGCGTCGATTTCCTCTGGGGAACGGAGGACGTAAACGTAGCGAAATCCTTCCCTATCTAGAGATTTGAGCGATCGCTTTAAATTCTGAACGTGGCGGCGAATTACATGATTTCCGAAATTGCGGTTTGCACGTTGTTGATTGCGATCGGCACACAATTTTTCTGGTAAATCTAGCACAATAGCAACCAAAAAGCAATGGTATTTTCGGGCTAATTCCAACAAAGGTTTGCGGCTTTCCGGCTGAAGGTTGGTGGCATCAATCACAGTTAGCTTACCTGCGGCCAGACGTTTAGCCGCGATTAAATGCAATACTTCAAAAGCATCAGCGGTGGCCGCTTGATTGTTTTCGTCGTCGGAAACCAGACCGCGGCAGTAATCCGATGAAATGATTTCTGTAGGTAGGAAATGCTGCCGCGCCAAGGTGGATTTGCCGGAACCGGATGCACCGATGAGAACGACTAGGGATAGTTCGGGAATCGTGATTTTCATTTAATAATATTATTCAGCAAACATCTGTACCAAAGTATCTAAAACTGCTTTTTGTTCGTCAGCGCTGATTTGACCGAGATATTCATCTAATCGATTTTTGTCAACAGTCCGAATTTGATCGAGGACGATTTGCCCATCTTTGCCTTGAAAATGACAATCTATGCGGCTGGGATATGGTCGCCTCTTCGTTGTCATTGGAGCAATGATGACAGTGGCAATGCGCTTGTTCATCTCATCTGGTGAAATCACCAAACAAGGTCTAGTTTTCTGAATTTCACTGCCAACGGTGGGATCAAGCTTAACTACAAAAACATCAAAACGTTTGACTACCATTCCCACTCAAGCTCCTCCCACTCCGTAGTGGTGACATCATCAAGAAGGACATCATCATGTTGGTCTGCCATTTTTGCGAACGCTTCCTCCCAGCCGGCACGCGGTTTTGGGGCTGCACCAATGACGATCCAATCGGCAGGCGGTTTTTGGGCTGAACCAATGACGTACCAATCGACACGCGGTTTTAGGGCTGCACGAATGACAATCCGATCGCCGTGAACTTCGATTTCTACTGCTTCGCTAATACCAATTTGCTCTAACAAAGATTTGGGAATGCGAATGCCCTGAGAATTGTCAATTTCAACGATCTGGGTTTGAATAGATTTACTCATAGCGGAAGCCTGCTTTTTTCCAAGTTTAACTATATTGTAAGCACAAACAGACTGTCCGTATTATTTTCACTGGGCGAATATTGCCATTTGCGTAGGCGAACCTACTTCTAAATCTTCGGTTCCCACACAACGAAACTCTACCCCACAGCCAAACCGTTCGGCAACCCCTTTCGCCCAAGTTTGAAATTCGGCTCTTGTCCACTCAAAGCGGTGATCCCGGTGGCGAAATTTGCCCGCAGGCAACTTTTCAAACCGAACATTATATTCAACATTTGGAGTTGTGACGATCGCACTTTTGGGTCGGATAAATTCAAACAAAACCCGCTCAAAAGCAGCTAACCGTTCTAAATCCAGATGTTCGATCACTTCAATTACCGCCGCCGCATCAAAACCAGTCAAGCGACTGTCCCGATAAATCAGCGAACTTTGAATGTAAGGATTCAGGTCAAAAAAACTTAAGTGGCGGCATCTGGTAAAATAAAGGAATGAAAAAGCCCACAGCCACCAG